>CAZKIZ010000005.1:13130-24389 GCA_964552935.1 uncultured Rhodohalobacter sp.
CAGATGGTTGAATATGATACCGTATGCTTTCAGATGGTCATTTTGGGATGCGTCCATGGGGATAAGCACACGCTCCTGTGCATCTGCCTGCAGCGCGGTGCCTAAAAGAAAAAGGAGTGAAAGTAGAATTGTCAGAATTCGTTTCATATCTAAAGTGTCTGCGGTTGTGTGGATTGCTGTAATTTTTCACGTGCGAAACGGGCATAAAATCCATCGGGAAATTCAATCAAAATATCTTCAAACATCTCTTCCACTGCAGATTCAGTGAGTTCATCCGGGGGCAGAGGCATTCTTCCGAAAAAGAGATCTTCCTGGCTGAGCGGTTCACCGGATTGATCAAATGTGTGCAGAAGACGTTCGGAGAGCAGGGCCCGCTCCCACATTAGTCGTTCACGAAGGGGTGAAGCTCTGTTTCCGGTTATCTGCTTTTCGAGAATTTGAAGGATGGCGGGCTGAAAGCGGTGGGGCAGGTTTTTGGTGAGCTCCACTACCAGGTCATCCGCAAATGGGTGATTGGGTGAATCGAGAATTGGTTTAAGCCCGTCAAGAGCCTCATCGTATTCTCCAAGGTGAATCAGTCGGATACCGTTGCTAAACTGACGCAGGGTCTCGTTCTCTTCGTCAAGCCGGATTCCGTTTTTAATCCACATTCGGAGCTGAATGGCGTTATTTGCAAAATATGAGGTATTTCTACGTTCCAGGGAGCTTAGCTGTATTTGGGCAAATTCATAGTCGCCCGCAAAAAAATCGGACAGGCTGAGGTAATATCGCGTACGTTCTGACAGGTTTGAATCTTCAGCTCGCCTGTCGGCCCGCGTAAGTGCCTGCCGGGCTGTGGAGTGATCCCCCTTAAAAAGTGCGATTCGTCCTTCAGCATAGAGAGCATAAGCACGGCTATTGCCTTCCGACCCGGCCACGTTGTTTAATAGGGAGTACCAGCGCTCAGCTTTTTCAGCATCTTTATAGTGATCGAGCGAAAGGTCGATGAGCGTTGAGAGGACGCGGTCTATTCGGTTATAATTGGGCGAAGTTTCTGTGATCTGTTCATTTAACCTGTAGGAGTTTCCGAAAAGTTCATCCTGGCTTTCACTCGATCTCAACCCGTGCTGTTCCTGGTATCGTGCCCACTGCAGGTATGTATTTGCCTTCTCTTCGGTGGCGCGGGTCTTCAAGCCCGATTCAGATTCGATGTAGTAGGAGAACGCATCGGCGGCCAGCTCAAACTGCCGGGCAGAACGCAAACGATTTCCCAGTGAAAACAGGGAGTAGTTCGTCTCAGCAGTGCGCGATTCATACTGCCGCGCAAAAACAAAAGCCCGGCGATACTCTTCGGTTTCAAGAAAAAGCCAGCTCAGCAGCTGATAAAGCTGTGAATAGGCGAAATGGCCGGAATCGAGTTCAAGCAGAAAATCCTCGAGCTCCAGCGATGCAATATTGTAGAGATCGTTATCTCTCATGCGCAGAAAGCGCTGTTGAACAAAGCCCATTTGCTGCGGAGATTCCTTGATAACCATGTAATATTCGTTTACCGCCTCTTTAAACAGACCGGCCTGCATAAAGGAATTGGCGAGTTCATTTGAAAAAAGCTGGTTATTATCAAAACGCTCACGGGCCTGCTTATAGAGATCGATCGCTGCCAGGTATTCCCGCCGCTGATTCATTGACTCTGCAACGTTATAAAAAATTTGAATTTGCTGCGGGTTATTCTCAATTACACGTTTCCATGTCTCCATTGCCTGTTCAATATCACCGCTCAGATGGTACACTTCAGCAAGCTTAATGGAGGTTCTGGTTACAGAGTATTCATTTTGGGCCTGGGCTTCAGCAATATCAATCGCCTCATCGTACATTTTCAGATTAACGAGGCATTCAACAAGTCTGTCGAAATAGGTGTAGGTTGATGGGTTACTGTTATGCAGCTCGCGTAAAATAGGCAGAGCCTCATCGTATTTTTGCTGCTGCATGTACTGATTTGCAATTCGGAAATCATTTGACTGGGCTTTGGATTGTTCAGGGAGGGCAGCCGCTAAAGTCAAAAGAGCCGCAATAAAGATACAGGGCGCCAATTTTTTAATCATAGTTAAATATCTGTTTGTAGAGCTCTGTGTGGCCTTGTTTGAGAGTTTGATAGAATGCGTTTATCGGGAAACCAACCACATTATAGTAATCGCCTTCAATTTTCTTTACAAATAAAGATCCCAGGTCATCCTGAATACCGTAACCGCCAGCTTTGTCCATTGGGCTCCCTGTGTCTATGTAACGCTCTATTTCCAAATCATCTAACGTGCTGAACGACACTTTTGTTCTCTCAAATAGAGAAACAGTGCCGTTGATTTTATCTTTCGCCTGCTGATCGATAATGTGAACTCCGCTGTATACAAAGTGATCGTCACCGCTTAACGATTTCAACATCGCAGCTGCATCGACTCTGTTGCGGGGCTTACCTAGAATTTTATTTTTATGTACCACGATGGTATCCGCGGAGATAATTATTGCATCAGAGAGCTTTGCGGCAACGTCAGCGCCCTTTTGTTCTGCGAGTGACATAACAACCTCTTCGGGTAAAAGCTTGTCGTTCACAGTCTCCTCTATCGAGGAAGGGAAAATCTGCACTGGGATATTCATCAATTTAAACAGTTGTTTTCGGCGCGGGCTTGCTGATGCTAAAACGATAGTTCTGATCTGAGACAATTTAAAATCGTGATTTTTCAGTTAGCGTAGTTTTGAATAACTTCACAGGGAAGAATATACCGTTCTGTTCTGTCGGCTTCTAAAATAATTCGTATGATGGTGTTAATACTTTTTAAATAGAAACTCGCACATAACATTAGCCTGGCAACGAAAGGTTCATTGATTAAAATTAATCGTTAAAAACATTAGAGTTTTATGGCAGCAAAGCGCAGAAGAAAGGAAAAGAAACCGATGGTATTTTCGGCGTTGAATTATAAAATTTTGGGAGTGGGTGTCTTACTGGTGTTTATCGGTTTTACAATCATGCGTCTTGAAAACGAAGTCTACGGGTTTATCTCTCTTTATATCGCCCCGGTTTTGATCATGGCGGGTTATATCACGGTTGTTTTCGCAATTCTTAAGCGCCCCGATGAACGTTCGAATGGTAAAACGGACACAGCTCCACAAAAAAGTTGAATCAATTAACCTCTTACGGTTTTGTTTTTGCACTGATTTTCCTTGCCATATTTGAGGGGAATGCGGGAGACCATATCTCTCTGATCAAAGGCCTCACGTTTTCAATATTGCTTGCATACGCCGCTTTTTTCCTTACCTGGATCACAATTGATGCTGTTCTCCCTGTCATTATCCTGGGAACAGCGATATTCGGTTTCGGAGGATGGATTCTCACCATTGCAGTCATTGTATTTTTTATAACCGGAAGCTTGTTCACCCGTCTTAATCACGATCGGGTTCCCAAAGATGAACTGGAAGGCTACGAAACCAGGCGCGACGGCCTGCAAGTCTGGGCAAACGGATTTTGGATTGCCATTTTTTGCATCTTTTGGTTTCTGACAGATGTTGAGCTTTTTTTAGCTGCAGCATTTGCGGTTGTTGCAGTGGCAACGGCAGATACATGGGCAACCGAAGTGGGCTTGAGAAATCCCGGACGCACTATAAGCCTCATTTCCGGCAGAGCGGTTAAGCCGGGCACAGATGGGGGTGTTAGTTTAAAAGGCACCCTCTTCTCACTGCTGGGTGCGCTACTCATCGGTTTTTTTGCATCCCAGGGGGTAGGGCAAAATCCTGTGTGGATTATGGGAGCAATTACACTGGCAGGCTTTTTAGGGTGCATTATCGATTCCTATATGGGAGCCATTTACCAGAGTGGTGAAAATTTAAAAAGTGAAGCATCAAAGTGGTCAAAACTCGATAACTGGAAAAAGAACAGTATTGTAAATTGGGTCTCAACCGGCAGCGGTGGTTTTATAGCGCTGGTCCTTCTTTTAATCATCTAAACATTTGCTATGAAGTGGTATCAAAAACTACACTGGAAGATTATAATCGGGTTAATTTTAGGCCTTCTCTGGGGCCTTTTTTCAAGTATCGTAGGATGGAATCAATTCACCATTGACTACATCCGTCCTTTTGGTACCATCTTTGTTGATCTGCTTAAGTTGATTGCGGTACCCCTTGTTCTGGCTTCACTGGTGGTGGGTGTTGCGAGCCTGAACGACATGACAAAGCTATCAAGGATGGGAGGGAAGACGATTGCCATCTATATGATTACCACTGTTTTTGCTATTACGATTGGACTTTCCGTGGTAAATATCATGAAGCCCGGTCACGCACTGCCGGAAGAGACACGGGTTACGCTCCAGGAAAGTTACAGCGATCAGCTCGATGGCAGAGATGAAGCGGCACAGGAGCTGGTGGAGAGAAGTCCTCTGCATTTCTTCGTAGACATCGTTCCGGAAAACGTAGTGCAGGCGGCCTCCGATAATGCAAATATGCTGCAGGTGGTATTTATTGCCATATTACTTGGAATTGGAATTATCAATATACCGCTGCAGAAGGGGGAGGCGCTGATTAACTTTTTTGATGCTCTGAATGATGTCATCATCAAAATTGTGGACCTGATCATGGAAACGGCTCCATACGGTGTATTTGCCCTGATGGCGGCAGTTATAGTGGATCTTGCGGGAGACGATATGTCACAGGCTATAACGCTTCTGACAGCGCTGGGTTGGTACTGTGTTGCGGTGATTATTGGCCTGCTTTTACACGTTACGATCGTCTATTTCAGTCTGTTTAAACTATTCAGCAAAATGAAGCTGAGAGATTTTTTAAAAGCCATTCAACCAGCCATCCTTCTCGGGTTCAGTACAAGTTCAAGCGCAGCAACGCTTCCGGTAACCATGGAGCGGGTGGAAAAGAACCTGGGAGTGGATGAAGAGGTGTCAAGTTTTGTTTTGCCCGTAGGTGCAACAATAAATATGGATGGCACAAGTTTGTATCAGGCTGTAGCTGCTGTTTTCATTGCGCAGGCACTGGGGATGGATTTAACCATTTTGCAGCAGTTAACCATTGTTTTAACGGCAACACTTGCTTCCATTGGGGCCGCAGGCGTGCCCGGAGCAGGAATTATAATGCTGGTTATTGTGCTTCAGGCTGTCCAGGTACCGGTTGAAGGAATTGCGCTGATTCTGGGCGTTGACAGGATCCTTGACATGGCAAGAACAGCCGTGAACGTGACCGGTGACGCAGCCGTTGCGGTTGCGGTTGCGAGTAGTGAAGGGATGCTTGGCGACCTGCATTTTGACGATTAAACACAGCTGCATTAGATTACAAAATCAAAATAAACGTTATGATGGCATCAATCGTGGTTTTTCTGCTGCTAAACTTTTTTTCCCCGGCAGAACTTCAGATCAATCCTTCCGATGGCAGCAATTCTGCAGACAAAACCGAATCGTTTGAAGAAAAGCTGGAAGTGGCGATTGAACATTTCTATCAGACCCGCTGGGAAAAAGCTGATGAACTGTTTGACCAGCTGAAACGTGAATCACCCGGCGATCCAAGGCCTCATTTTTTTGAATCGATGATGCCGTTCTGGGAGTATTTTTTCATACATCAGCAAAGTGATCTTGCCGATCTGTTTTTAGAACGATCTGAAAGTGCAGTTGAGCTGAGCAGGCAAAAACTCGAGAGCAATCCTGATGATACAACAATGGTGCTCTTATTAAGCGGCCTGCACGGATACAGAAGTCTGGTGGCAGCCGGCGAAAAAAAGTACAGGGTAGCTATTCAAAGCGGGATCACGGGTTTCAACTACACCCGACAGCTTCTTTCTATCGATTCAGACAGGCCGGATGCACAGATTGGCAGGGGAATGTTCTATTACATGGTAGGGAGCGTTCCGCGCGAGGTGCGCTGGCTGACAAACGCAGCCGGGATCAGGGGAGATATTGAGACAGGTTTCTATGAGCTGGAGAAAGCGGCCTCAAGCGATAACGTTATTCGCTACGATGCGCAGATGATGCTGATGTATCTGCATGAAAAAGAAGAGAATTACTCAGAGGCTCTTGAATACGCAGAGAAACTGGCGGAAAGGTTTAGCGAAAATGTGATTTTCCATTTTAAATGCGGAGATCTTTACGAGATGATGGGAAACAATGAAATGGCGGTTAAAAGCTACCAGAAGGTGATAACTGAGGATAATCCATCACTGATTGAGCTCACTGAGCTCAGTAAGAAGCGTGTTGACAGCCTCTATGCGCTTGGCTCAAAAAATAATTAAAAATTTTTCGTCAAAATGAGAATTTCTCATTTAAAATCACGTAATTGTTAAGCACTCATTGCTCTGAATTTAATTATGCCTATGGGCAAAGCGATACGATTTGATTCCTTTTGCATAATCGTCCTGATTCTGGTCTGCTTCCCGTTATTTGTTGATACAGGATATACCCAGATTTCAATCACCGATTCCGAGTCGTTTGGAGTATCGTTTACCGATCGCCAAACGAGTGCGTCCGCCAGGGGTATAGAACTTTCTGTGAGTGATCCTCTCCTCGCACCAGACCGGCTTGAAAAATCCGGCATGAGCAGGTTTACATCTTCGAAAGAGAAACAGGCAGGCCTGTTTTTTGTAGAGGCTCATGGTGAACTGTCTGTTGGCAGCTACTATCATCGTTCGGCTGAAAATATTCTGCTACAGCTCCCTTTCAAGAATTCAACCGGATCGTCGATTAGTAAACTCTCCGTGGCATTCGACTTTCTGTTTTTGCCCGAACAAACCAATCAGACAAATCTGTTTCACTTATCGTACAGAATCAATGGCGGGGAGTGGATCAGGCCTGGAGAAGGCACTATCTCCACAGAATTTTTGAGAACGTCAGAGCAGGGCTGGGGTACATTTTCAATGCAGATCTCACTGGATCAGATATTCCTGAGGCCTGACGATCGAATTGATTTAAGGTGGAACTCAACACCGGTTGACAGAGAGGATTCCTTTCTTCCTCTTGCGCTGCAGAGTATCGAAATTTACCCTACGGTTGCAGAACATTCCGATCTACGGCCGGGATCTCTCATAATAACAGAACTGCTTCCGCACTACCGGACAGAGAACGGTTATGTTGAGTATGTTGAACTCTATAACAGCACCGAATCTCCTATTAACCTGAAAGGTTTAATTTTAGAAGCAGGATTTGATGAGATCATCATCCAGAAAAATCTTGTGGCGGAACCTTATAGTACTGTCCTAATTGCGGGCTATACCGGAGTTGATGGCTTTGAAAGCATTGCTGACTATTATTACTCAGAAACACTGTTAGGCAATCTCTCGGGGCGTCTTGAGCTTCGTTTCAGCGATCAGGAGATTGCAAAGGCACTTTTTGATTTTTCCGAAGCCGGTGTTGCTCACCAAATTGATCATCTGAAAAATGCTTATGACGGCTACAGCAGTATGCGTCATTTTGAGCCTGTGCGCAGTGAGTTCAAAACGAATCTCTATGGAACACCCGGCAGACTGGAACCTGCCCGTAAGGTCTACTCTACTACGATCCATCAAAAAGGATGGCACCTGATTTCACCACCGGGCCTGCTATCTGTTAATTTCAGCAGAGATCTGGGGGATAGGTTCGGTCCGATGCTGCTGAGCGCCACTGAAACCGATGAGGGTGTCCCACTAACGGCTCCATACCTCTACTACCACGAATCGTATGAGCCGGTGACGATCTACTCACTCGGTACAGAAGTTGATAAAAAGTACAAGTCTGATGCCGTGAATGTATACAGCAGAGAGCTGAACTTAACTCCTATACATTTATCAGCTGAGAAAAAGGTATCGATCGACCGGATAGTTAATCTGCGCGGACAGCAGGCGTATCCTGCACTACTTACCTGGAGCTCAGAGAATCAATCCTTTGAACTCGTGGTATCGGATGATGACATAATTCGGCCCTGGGACGCTCTTTTTGCAGCCGGCAATGGTGAGGTTGAGCATGATTATGAAACGACAATTGCGTCACAAGAACAGAATGAGAGTCCCGGCAGCTCACTGGTTCAGAGTCTTCAGTTGTCTCTGTCTGCAGACAGAGGTTCAGATGATACCGTACCGTTTGATAGAGCCGTGATGGGTTTTTGGAACAATCCACCAGGAGCCGAAGAGATGCAGATGGATCTGCCTAAATTATGGAATCCTATTTCTGAGGAGAAAAGTCAATACCGTTCTCCGATGATCTATCTAAAATCAGCGGAATCGGAAAATTCAACAAACAGCTACCTGAATTTTAAAAGCACACCAGCGGATATCATCCAGGTATCGGTTGGCGTGCGGTTAAATAGTCCGAATGGAAGATACAAAATCAGCTGGGACGATTTAAATACGCTGCCTGAACAATGGGAGCTGGAGTTCGTGGATGCAGAACTGGATGAAGTGATAAATATGCGCAGAGAAAGTTTCTACACCTTTACGGAGAGATCCGATGAGGTTTTGGCTGGGATGGACAATGCAGAAACTAATTTTCAGGCTGTTGAACAGACCGATTACAATCGCTTTTTTGTGAGAATATCGGCTACAGGATCACTCGGTATGTTTGAACGGAATGAACAGTCGCCTGACTCCATAGAGTTAAAACAGAATTACCCAAATCCGTTCAACCCCTCCACCACTGTTGTTTTCTATCTACCGAACGCAGCGCACGCAAAATTGAGCGTTTTTAACGTTGTGGGCCAGCAAGTTGGAGTACTTAAAGATGAGCGGCTACCGGCCGGTGAGCATACCGTAACCTGGAACGCGATGGATATGCCGAGCGGTGTGTATATCGTACAGCTCGAAGCAGGGAATAGTGTAAATACCAGAAAAATCACCCTGATCAAGTGAGCATCTCTCTGAATTTTAGCCTGAGATACTTAATGGATAGATACCATCACAATTTTCGTTATAAAATGTTGACTAAACAGTGGGAAAGAACGATTGTAACGTTGAAAAACTTGTGATTTAAGGCTTTTTTAACCATCATGGCGTAAGGGCTTGATAAAGCATACATCAAACATCAGGATACAAATCAATTTCTGACTTACAATTAGAATACCGGTTCAACCAAATATTAACCAAATACAATCCACAGTAAATTACATGCAGTTTAAGACAATTCAGAATACAGACGTGCCCGAAATAGGACTTGGCACCTATAAACTTTACGGAAAAGAGTGTAAGAAAACGGTGATGAAAGCGCTCGATATCGGTTACAGGCTGGTTGACACCGCACAAATGTATAAGAATGAGGCTGAAATAGGGGACGCCATTCGTACATCACATGTTAATAGAGAAGATATTTTTCTGACAACAAAAGTATGGCATACAAATCTTGAGCACGACGATCTGCTGCAGACCGTTGAAGACAGCCTCGAACAGCTGCAAACTTCATTTGTGGATTTGTTACTCATCCATTGGCCGAATAAACAATATTCGCTCCAAAAGACAATGGAAGCGATGCTTGTGCTGCGGGATCAGGGTAAAGCACTGAACATAGGAGTCAGTAATTTTCCGGTTGGTCTTGTAAAAGAGGTCACGGAAGAACTCCAAATTCCCATATTTTGCAACCAGGTGGAATACCATCCATTTCTTGAGCAGTTCGATCTTTTGGATTATTCCTACGATCAGAACTTTCTGTTAACAGCATATAGTCCGCTTGCTCAGGGAAAGGTATTCGAGAATGAGCTTTTGGCATCTATAGGTGAAAATCACAACAAAACAGCCGGGCAGGTCGCTCTTCGCTGGCTCATTGAGCAGGAAAATGTAGTGGCGGTACCGAAAGCGAGTAGTGAAACGCATCTCCGGGAGAATATCGACATATTTGACTTTGAGCTAACAGATGAAGAGTTCAACTCTATTGATGAGCTTGAAAAAAATACCCGTCTCGTAAACCCCTCATTTGCTCCGGATTGGAATATGTGAACGAATTTAATTCCGTCTGAATTTAAGTATAAGTTAACACACTTTAAGTCAGCCCCCCTGGCTGCCTGACAATAACTTCAAACTACGTATATCATCCGTTTATGTTAAAAACATCAGATTATTTCATTCTTATTGCCGCACTCCTGTCGATGATTCTCTCTATTGGATTATGGTTTTCTGGGTCCACCGACGCAGGATTATTTGTAGGTATATGGGTCCCGTCTATACTTGGGTTTGGCGCCTATTTTAAAATTTTAAAATATAGGGCAACACCATGAGTCTTCAGTTTATCTTTACATCCGGCATCATAGTGGTAATTTTATTTCTGGTTGGCCTCATTTATACTTTCAGAGAATTCAAAGAGATGGAACGCCACCCCGAAGATTACACACGGCGGCATGATAGTGCTACGGTTCAGAAAAAAGAAAAGAAGCCTAAAGGCTCATAATATTCAAGAATCTAAGGCCTTCCAGCGCGATACCCCTTCAGCCAGGAGTTGATTATTTTGATCGATGATGTTATGCAGGATTGATTCATCATCAAAAGGCTCGGACTTTACCGTGACTTTACTGCCCAGTGATGTCTCGCGGTGGAATTGAATGTTTATTTCAAAGCACTTTTTCTTTTTTGTGATTTTCTCCGGCAGAAATCCGGTCATCCACTCAATATATTTCACGTTATTAACGTGATTATTCATGTCCATATCGTATTTTCCTGCCTGGTGGGTTGATATGATCACAGAATCGGGATCAGCCAACTTATCAAATGAATCTTTATCAACCGGCAGGAGATGCTTGTCTACATCCAGGCCCATCTCGGTTATCTCTTTCGGCATCCTAACCGGACGCCGGTTTTTCATATTTAACACCATCCATTGACTTACGCCAACACCGAGCCGGTCACCGTCACTATTTACCAGCTCATAATCACGAAACGCCCGCACGCCATCTCCTGACGATGGCCAGGTGTTGACGGTTATGTCTTGCCATCGCTCAGGAAAGGAATCCATCCGTATGTGAAGCCTGAAGAGTACCCATGTGGTTCCCTTTTCCTGCAGGTCCGAAATATCGAAGTTCAGGTCACGGGCATTTTTTCCCGCTGCCTCCTGGAAATAATCGGCTATACGCGGCAGAGACACAGTTCCGGTACTATCTACTTCGTGTGAACGAACTTCAAAAGGCTCGCTGTGTTTGATTGTAGTCATAAGGCTTTTTTTAAAGCTTCTGAGTTCAGTGAATTCATAATTAATCAACTCCCACACCGTGCGGGATGGAAAAGGTAAGAATACTCCCTGATTGTTCCCGAATGTTTTCAAGATTTGGCAAAGAGCAAAAGTCTGAGCCGGAGCAAGA
>CAZKIZ010000006.1:0-23764 GCA_964552935.1 uncultured Rhodohalobacter sp.
AGAAACAATTAAATCCATAACTCCCATTGAAACATGGTACCTTTAGAGTCGGATTTAATAAACAATAATGTATTACGTAGTATGGGTTTACTTTCTGTGGTAGAACAGATTACGCTGGGCTTTTCCAGCGGCTGGAGTTCACTTCAATTTCACTTTTTAAAAGCTCAGGGCCAGGCATTAGAATATCTGGCTAACCTGTTGCCCGAGGAGGTTCGGAATGAACATACCGAGGCCGTATTTGGACTGCTGCTGGTTTTTCTCATTGCCGGCATCATTCATCTTGTTATTCGTTACTGGATCATACACTTGCTCCATAAGCTGGATGAAAAAACAGAAACCGAGTGGTACGCTGTAATTCTTCGTCATAAACTCCCGCAGCGAGCGCTGTTCATGGTTCCGCTTGTTGTGATTTATAACGGAATCAATCTTGTACCGGAGTTTCACGAAGATGTAACCAGCTTTATTGTAAGGATTACCGCTGCAGCAATGATTCTTGTTGGAGCGCGCGTGTTCGATGCGTTCCTGTCATCCATCCACACGCTCTACCTGATGAATGCATCGAAAGACAGTGCGCCCATTAAAAGCTATATTCAGCTTGCAAAGGTTGTAGTCTACGTGATGGCGGGATTTTTCATTATCTCCAGCCTGGCCGATAAATCTCCATGGTTTTTCCTGAGCGGGATTGGTGCGATAATGGCGATTATATTGCTGCTTTTTCGCGATACGCTGCTCTCGCTGGTGGCAAGCGTTCAGCTGACCAATAACGATCTTATTCGTGTAGGTGACTGGATTGAGATGCCGCAGTTCAGCGCCGATGGCACCGTGATTGACATTGCTCTGAATACCGTGCAGGTTCAGAATTTTGATAAAACGATTTCGGTGATTCCCACCCATAAATTTTTGGAGCACAGTTTCAGAAACTGGCGCGGTATGCAGGAGGCAGGCGGCCGGCGAGTCATGCGATCAATTAATATTGATATCTCCTCTGTCCGGTTTTTAACCTTTAATGAAATAGAGCGGCTCAAAAACTCCCACTTGCTTAAAGAGTATATCGAAAAGAAGATGGGGGAGGTGCACAAATACAACAAAGAGCACCTGAAGACAAGCTCAAGCACGCTAACAAATGGCCGGTGGCTCACCAATGTGGGGACGTTTCGTGCCTATATAATCGAGTATTTGAAGAAACATCCGCGATCCAAAAAGGATCTGACGATGCTGGTGCGTCAGCTTGAGCCTTCAGAAAAAGGACTGCCGCTGCAGGTATATGTCTTTGTGGATACTACAGTGTGGGGAGAATACGAAAGCATCCAGGCCGATATGTTTGATCACCTGCTGGCCGTAGCTCCGGAGTTTGGGTTAAGCATATTTCAGCAGCCGTCAGGGCAGGATTTCAGGGGGCTCAGAGGCGGATTGTAGTGTGCTACCTGAGAATTAGTACTGTAAAACGTATAGCACTTTCTTATAAACCTGAGTTTGGTTCTTGCATTTATCGGATATCACCAAAAAATCCATGAAGAGCGTCATCTCGCACTTGATGCGTGATCTACTGTCCTTAACAAAGACAGGAGATACCGGATCTAAGTCCGGCATGACATAATTATTGACGAATTAACGATAATAACGCACTTTATGGCCTTTTTTTGCCATTTCTTTAAATCGAACTCAGGTGAAAGAAACTCAAGTCTTCTCAGTCAATCGTAATTTCATTTTCAACCTCTCGTCCCTCTTCAAAATCTGTCAGGTTTTGAAGAGTGGTCGTGGTAATTTCTTTCAGCGCCTCGGCTGTTAAAAAAGCCTGGTGGCCCGTGATCAGGGTGTTTGGAAACGCCATCAGCCGGGCGATTTCGTCATCCTGGATAACCTCATCCGAAAGATCTTCAAAAAAGAGATTGTCCTCCTGCTCATAGACGTCAATTCCAAGGAATCCGATTTTTTTCTGTTTCAGTCCGTTGATAACTGCAGCAGTATCAATGAGAGCTCCCCGGCTGGTGTTAATGATCATCACACCATCCTTCATTTTTTTGATTGAATCCTCATCAATCATATGTCGGGTTGGGGGAATGAGCGGGCAGTGCAGCGATACGATATCTGAACGGCTGAAAATTTCATTCTGGTCCACATACTCAACGCCCAGCTCAACAGCTTCTTCATTTACGTTGGGGTCAAATGCAATCACCCGGCAGCCGAATCCGGTCATAATTCTGCAGAATGCAGTGCCGATTGTTCCCGTGCCAACAACTCCCACGGTTTTCCCGTGAAGGTTGAACCCCGCAAGCCCGTCCAGTGAAAAATTGTTTTCTCTGACCCTGTTGTACGCTTTATGTGTTTTCCTGTTGAGTGTCAGGATCAGGGCTACGGTATGCTCTGCAACGGCTTCGGGCGAATAGGCCGGCACACGAAAAACCTTTACTCCGTGCTTCCTGGCTGCTTCAAGATCTACATGGTTAAATCCGGCAGATCGCAGCGCTAATACTTTGACTCCGTGCTCAGCAATTTTTTTGAGCAACGGCTCATCTACCTCATTGTTTACAAACACACAAACGGCGTCGTAACCTTTGATAAGAGTTGCTGTTTTTACCGTCAGAATGTCTTCGAAATAGGTGATCTCGTGCTGCGAGTCTTTCACCTGGGGATCAAAGTGGGCCCGATCGTACGATTTGGTGCTGAAGAAAGCGATCTTCATAGGTGTGTTCCTTGGTTAAATTGAGTGCAGGTTACTGCGGGAGTTAGAGATATAAGGAATACTTTGTGTATTCCATTCCGTAAGAATAGACCAATTATGCCTGAACATAGTAGCAACCTGAGTTGGATTCTTAAATATGACGGTTATCATAAAATCAGTACAACAAGGGCGTCATCTCGCACTTGATGCGTGATCTACTGTCCTTAACAAAGGCAGGAGATGCCGGATCTAAGTCCGGCATGACATAATTGTTGACGAATTAGTTTTACTAACGCCCTTGTTGAACTGATTTTGCTATTTTTTAATCGAACTCAGGTTAGCACTTCAAATTTTTCAAAGGCTCTCCGTGATTTAAAACAAGGAATGAAAATTCCTGCGGTGTAGTTTTTTGGTGGTGGAATATAATACCAAGCTATACAAAGTTCTGAGCAAGGAATCAGTCAAAGAAGAGGCTGAGCGCTGGGTGGTAATTCTGTCCGCCATCCTGTTTGCGGGGCATCTTTTCCTGATCTTCCTCCGGAATCTATATCCCGATATTGCGGTCCTGCAGCCGCTCAATCCAAACTATCTGTCTGCACTCTACACTCCCTTCAGCGTTATCCTGGTGTATGAAGTGTACCTGCTCATCCTTGCCCTCCCGCTTTCGTTTACGAACTCAATACGCAAGCAGTACGAAATTATCTCCCTCATCATTATTCGCAGGGTATTCAAGGATATATCCATGTTTGATGATTTCGACACGCTTGCCGAACAGACAGATGTAATCTTGCAAATTGCAACGGACCTGGGCAGCGGCCTGCTGCTGTTTCTGTTAGTGGGAGTCTTCTACCACGTGAGCCTCAAGAGGAAAAGCCTTCGCAATCTCACAAAAGAGCAGGTGAAGCAGTTTGTTAAGATTAAAGAGCGGGTTGCCCTTCTCCTTTTGATGATATTTTCAGTCCTGACAATCATGTCAGTCTACGATTTCGGGATGGAGGTGTACAGGTTGGTCGTATTTGAAGAGACCTTTACCCTCGACCTGAACATCATCTTTTTTGTTGAATTCTATACTGTGATGATTTTTTCAGATGTATTTGTTTTCATCGCATCATTTATGTTCAGCCAAACTTATGCCCGGCTCTTGAGGAATGCCGGGTTTGTATGCTCTACGGTGATTTTACGCATTTCGCTCTCTGCAGAACCGGCATTCAGCGGGTGGATAGCTGCAACGGCGGTTATTACCGGGATACTTTCCCAACTGATCTACGTCTACTTTACAACGCTTGAAAAAAGGGCGAAAGATGAAGAGTAATTCTTCCACGATTCGATAAAAGGTTCGTTATTTTAGGGGTTGAAATAATTTGATAACAACTTGAATCTGCTTTATGCGAAATGACGACGTTTTAAAAAGTATCAGCTACACTCTGGACCTGAAAAAACCGGACATTGCCGAAATTTGTAAGAACACCGGCTATGAGCCGTCAAGAGGTGAGATGGAGGAGATATTTTCATCTGAAAAAGAGACAATCACAAAGATAGACGGAAGCAAAGTTCAAAAAGATATCAGCCACGAGCTCACCGCACACTTTTTGGATGGGCTGATTATACACCGGCGCGGCCGGCAGGAGGGGCAAAAACCGCGCCCTATTGAAGTACCTGTGACCAATAATACGGTACTGAAAAAGCTGCGGGTTGCGTTTAAACTTCGCGAAGATGAAATTATCGAGATTCTTGAATCCACCGGGTTTTCTATCTCTAAAACCGAACTCAGCGCACTTTTCAGGGCTGAAGATCACCGCAACTACCGGCCTTGCGGCGATCAGCTGCTGCGCTATTTTCTGAAAGGACTGGCAGAAAAATATAAAGAGTGAGAAGTGATACAGTTTTGCTGTTTCTTACGCTTTAGAAGTGAAAGAAGCAGATTAATCAAAACGTATAGAGTATGAGGAATTTTAGTCAAAACACCATTTCAGCGATTTCGGTAGCTGCAGTATTAATAACGGGAATGGTAATTGCCTCCTGCAGTCAGCTACAGGAGGCGGCTTATCGCGGAGCCACAGCAGCCGTGAGTAACGAGGTTGAGCAGAGAGTCTACCTGGGCGTAAGCAGCCTGATATCTGGCTACACAAGTGATATGCTGTACCAGCTGGCCTACACGCAGGCATTTATGGTTGGCGGATATGGCGCTGGGTTCGAGGATTTTGAAGAGGGACAGGGAGCTGTCTGGAGAATGGAAACCGATGACGGAGAGAACAGGGTAGGGTTCACTACAGAGCGGGCACTGGTTCAAAAAGGGGATGACGGAACGAGCTGGTGGTACCTGAGCTATCAGCCTGACGATGACGACGCCATTGAGTACGAAATCAAGTTCAACCGATCGATGAATCCAATTGAAATGTATATGCGTAACCCTGAATCGGGGGATGTTGAACATCACGTATTCAGAGAGAATGAGGACGCGGAAACTGTTGATGGTGACTATGATGAACTGCGCGATGATGGATTTCAGACCGCCTATTTTGATTTCGAAGAGTGGGAGCAGTACCGCGAAGGGACAGAGACGTTACGGGTGGGATCGAACAGTTTTGATACTACCATTCTGTTTTACGAAGGAACAGAAGAGGAGGGGGATGAACACATGAATGTGCGGTGGTGGGTAACTGAAGATGTTCCCGGACAGCTCATCAAATACGAGATGCATGACAGGAATGAAGGCTCACGTGTAACCGGTGAAATGCTGGACTTCCGAAGCGACTACTCCATTCGATTTGCTTCTATATAATTCCGCGGTTGGTCCACCCGGAGTGGTTTAAAATTTAAGAGTTCGGTTGCGTTACCAGAGCCTGTCTCTTCACCATCTGTACGATCTGAATACAATGGGATCACGACATGATTGCCGCTCAGAATCTGAAATTGGTCTGGTTATTGGTAAATTGGTTGAATGGTTATCGGGCTACTCTGGTGGTCACACCTGATATTTGGATAGCCTGCGAACTAACCCGGATTATTCATCAAGATATTTTGATGTGAACAAGGCGAAGTGAAAATGTTGACGGAAGGGTACTTTTGTACCCTGAGTAAGACATTTGCAATTCAACGCAGTGCACATTAAAATTTCGCCGAATATATCTACACCCAAATTTGAGCTATACAATTAATTGCGTAAATACATGAAATTTTGAACTTTAAGCTACTATTATGCGCTTACTCATGAATAATTCGGGCTAAACATACCGATAACAAATAACTGGTCTGATGAAAATACACAGATACCTCTTTCCCCTGATTTTGCTTTTGGCAGCCGGATGTTCTCACGGAAACTCTTACGACTGGACGGACGGTGTTTGGGTTGATCTGACCCATGAGTACTCTGAAGAAACCCTGTTCTGGCCTACATCAAGGACGTTTAAACTCGATACCGTTTTTGTAGGGGAGACAGAGGCCGGATTTTATTATGAATCGTATGAATTTTGTACGGCTGAACACGGCGGTACTCACCTCGACGCTCCCATCCATTTTGCGGAGAATCGCAGAACAGTTGATCAGCTGGAACTGGATCAGCTCACAGGGTATGCCTCTGTAATTGATGTGACGGAAGCCGCGGATGCGGACCGGAACTACCAGATTTCGATTTCTGATATTGAGGATTGGGAACAGGAAAACGGAGAGCTTGCCGATGGAACAATTCTTCTCTTCAATACAGGCATGAGCCGGTTCTGGCCGGATGCAGAGCAGTATTTAGGCACTTCACTAAGAGGAGAGGAGGGTGTTGCTGCTCTGAGCTTCCCCGGTATTCATCCCGATACGGCCGAGTGGCTTGTTCAAAACAGATCCATAAAAGCTGTGGGGCTGGACACGCCAAGCCTTGATTACGGGCAGTCGGTCTTCTTTGAAACCCATCAGATTCTTTTTGAAGAGAATATACCCGGATTTGAAAATGTGGCAAATCTAAATCTGCTGCCCGCTAAGGGGGCATACATCGTTGCACTGCCAATGAAAATAAAGGATGGAAGTGGTGCGCCGCTGAGAATAGCAGGTTTTATTAGTAATTGAAAATAACGAAAGCCGATAAACGAGGTACTATGTTATAGCAGTACATTATGACTTGGTCCGGTAATTAGAAATAGATAACCAGCCGGTCCAAAGAAATACAATTAGCAGACCGCTGAACTCGCGGGCATCTTCAACCCCTATGGCCCGCATCTGCAGTTCGTCAAAAATATAGCGGAACCCGGATGTTGTAAGGTCAGGTATGATCGTCAGGGCCCAGATACCGGCGATTATTGCTACGAGTGCAGCAGGTATCCAGTTGAGATTGCCGATTGCATGCAGAAGTGAGATCAGGAATGCCGCGCCGTAGATTGACGCCCAGATAACAGGATTTGGATCATTATACTGGGCGATTGCCGAGAGGGCAAACATGATAATCATTAAGTAATTCAGGTAGCGAAGTATCATAAAGAAGCCTTCATAAATTTTCCAGGTTTAATTTTCCCCGATATTCATATAATGGATACACCGGCATTTCGAATTGAATCAAAATTACCGGCTATTTTTTTGAAAATCCTTCCTTATTAACCAGATCATCAAATCCGCCGATATTGTGGACGTTGTCAAACCCGCGCTTCTTCATGATTTCGGCAGCCTGACCACTTCGGTTTCCGGTCCGGCAGTAGAGGTAGTAGGTTTTATCTTTGTCGAGATCGTCTACCTTCTCTTCAAATTCGCCGCTGTTAAAGTCGTAATGGAGATCCACGTTGGCCAGGTGCCCGTCGTTATACTCTCCCTGGGTTCTTACATCGATGATTACGCCAGGTTCATTATTTATTTTCTGTTTCCAGTCGTTCATTTTTCCTTGTTCTGAGGATTTTGATAAAAAATTAAACATAAGTGTTCCGGATATAATTATTAATAGAGTTGTGATTGCTGTTTTCATAATAAATTTTGTGTCTTTATTCTATACTACACGCTGTTGGGGGCTGGATAACGCATTCATCCGCGCTGCAATATATAAACCTGAAAATAGAGTAATAAGTCCGGTTGCCGTTATGGCCATGGACAGGTCTAGATAGTCTGCTAAAAGACCTGCAATAATTGCACCAACGGCATATCCGGCATCACGCCATAATCGAAAAGCGCCGATGCTTTCAGCACGATCCTGGGGATGAACTAAATCAGCTACTGCTGCTAAGAACGTAGGATAAACCATTGCTGTTCCGATTCCCAATATAGCGGCCACTACCACAAACTGATAAAACCCTGTTAAATGTGGAAATATAAGCAAACTTGCGGCCTGTGTTAACATACCGGCAACCAGCATCTGTTTCCGCCCGGTATAATCCGAGAGTTTACCGGTTACCACCTGAAAGATACCCCAAAAAGCGGGATAAATTGCTGTCACAATTCCAACCTGAGCGAGACTTAATCCCGTGGCGGTTAGAAACAGAGGAAAGGTTCCCCAGGCCATGCCATCCTTCAGGTTGGTACTCAATCCGGACTGTGTCACAGCAAACAGGTTTCGATCTTTCCATGAAGTTTTCCAAAATAGATTTTCAGTGCTTTTTTTGTGGTCTGATTCTTCAGCCTCTAAAGCCACCCACGGTTCCGTATCCTTCACCAAAACAACGGAAAATATCAAACCTGTGACCGCAATTCCTACTCCAATGATAAATGGATAGGGGCGTAATCCAAATTCCGATGCCATCCAGCCGGTTAAAAACGCCATGATTCCGACAGCCAGGTAACCGGCAAATTCATTGAGTCCCATGGCCAGACCACGGTCTTTTTTCCCTGCAATGTCGATCTTCATAATTACGTTGGCCGACCAGGCCAAACCCTGGTTAATGCCCAGCAGTACATTGGCAAATATAATCCAGTTCCAGCTTCCGGCAAACATCAGAATCAGCGGCACAGGAAGACCGAATAACCAGCCTAAAATCAGCATATTCTTGCGGCCATACTGTTGGGCAAATCGCCCGGCAAAATAGTTGGCCAAAGCTTTTGTAATTCCAAAAACCACGATAAACGAAAATATTGCCGAGCGGGCTGCTATGCCGAATTCAGTCTCTGCAATTTCAGGAAGTATTGTGCGTTCGAGGCCAACCATACTTCCTACAAATGCATTAATCAGCACCAACAGCGAAAACTGTCTCCAGTTACTTCTCAGACCGAGCGTGTTTTTAGTTTCGTTCATAATAGACTGCTAACTAAAAGAAAGTGTAGTAAAAGAACAGTACGGAGACTACGAGAAATACAATGGTCATTCCGCCGCCAGCTTTAAAATAGTCGCGTGTTTTGTAGCCGCCGGCAGTCATCATTAATGCATTTACCTGGTGGGTTGGCAGGACAAAGGAGTTCCCGGCATTCACTGCTGCAAGCAGAACGAGTGGCCTTGGATCAACTCCTGCAATTAATCCAATACTTACCACAAGCGGCGCCAGGACAACTACGGCCCCAACATTAGACATAACCAGGGAGAAGATGGTTGAAAGAATTCCAACCGTAAAAAGTAGAACCAGTAAATGACTTCCTTCCACCACCGTCATTACATTTTCTGCTAAAAACTCGGCTGTACCGCTGTTTTGCATTGCAACGCCAAGAGGAATAAGCCCGACCAACAGAAAAACCACCTTCCATTCCACAGCCTTATAGGCGTCCTGAATGCTCATTACATTAGTAAGGACCATGACTACAGCACCTGTGAGAAATGAGATAGAGATGGAGAACCCGCTCATAGCCAAAACAATTGCAAGAAGGAAGCTGCCTGCTGCCTGCCACGTTTTGGAGGGATCTTTTCTTTCAGCCGTTACGGAAGTAGCAACTACAAATGGCTCACTGCTCTGCAGGTCCATAATGTGGTTCCACGGTCCATATATGATAAATGTGTCACCGGGTTTGATTTTCCTGTCTGAAAAATCTCCCTCAACTTTTTCGCCGTCACTAAACAGCATAACAGGCTCCACAGCGTGTTTTTTTCTAAGAGAATACTGCCGTATAGTCTGTTCAACCAGGTCGGATCGAGGGGGCACAATAACTTCTGCAAAACCTGATTCTTCGGGGTCGTCGATATCCTCAAAAATACCGTCTTCTTCTGTCAGTTCAATTCCAAACTCATTCGCAAACAACGAAATTTTCTTTTCATCGCCGTAGAGCGCTAAAATTTGTCCATCTTCAAGTACCGTTTCGCGCCAGGGGGCAAAATTCGGTGATTTTTCTCTGCTGACAGCGAGGATGTTAATATCATGAACACTCCAGATTCCCGTCTCTTCAACCGTTTTACCGGCTATGGGACTGTCTTTTGGTATTTTAAAATATTTGATATCCTTTTTCAGGTTAAACGCCTCGACAACTTTCTCCTGTTCGGTTTTTGCAAGTTTCCCATCAGTTTCACCCTGAGGAAGCATGAACTTGCCGAAAAAGAGGAAGAAGAGAATTGCGGAAAAAAGCAGTGCAATACCTACCGGGGTTACCGCAAATAGTCCATAGGGATCAAGATCCGCGCTCTCCAGCAGATCATTAGTCAGAATTAAATGTCCTGACCCCACCATGGTAAGGGTGCCGCCGATGATAGCAGCAAAACCAATCGGCATGATAAATACAGAGGCAGAGACTTTTATACGCCGTGCAATATCAATAATGCTTGGCAGAAAAAGCGCAGCGGCCCCTATATTCTGTATCACGCCTGAAAGAGTTCCGACCGACAGTGAGAGAGCCCCCAGCACCGAGTTTTTTTTGGATCCCACTCGTTTCAGAAGCCATTTTGAAAAGCGCGACATCATCCCGGTTTTTGCAACACCTTCACCCAAAATCATAACGGCAATCATTGCTACAACAGCATTACTTGAAAACCCGGATAATGCTTCACTGCTGGTGAGTATGCCTGTCCATGTAAGCAGAAGCATTGTAATTAAAGCCGTTACATCAATTCTAACAATTTCAGTTACCAGCATGAAGATGGTAAACACCATGATAGCCAGGACAATAATTATCTGTAATTCCATATTGAATTTAATTTATCGATGTAATTAAAACCTGATCACAGGCCAGACTATGCTGAATGCAAAATTTTCTGATCTTTTTCTTTGTAATACTGAACAGCTTCAGATATATCGAAGAAGAAACATTCATTGTTCATTTTATCGGCTATTCCCGATAGCTTTAGCTTATCCCGTACCGGTCCGTGGACTCCCGACATATGAATCTTTATACCCTTCTCATGCAGATCATCAATAAGCCGGTTAAGTACATCAATTCCTGTAGAATCGATATCCGTAATAGCAGAACCGTCAATTATGATCAGTTCCAATGGAGCCCCGTGTTCAAAAATCTTTTTTTCCAAGGTTTCTCTGAAATGCTCCACATTTGCGAAATAGAGATTTGAATCAAACCGATAGATTAATACTTCGTCCCGGATTTTTGCTTCAGGAAAGCGTTTAATATTTCTGTAGGTGCGGCTATCTCCGAGCTGTCCCACTTCGGCGTAATGTGGCCTGGTGCTTGAGTAGATCACAACAACCAGTGAAAGAATTACACCAATGGCTATACCTTCTTCAATTCCCAGAAACAGAGTGGCTAAGAACGTCACGGACAGCATGGCCAGATCTTTACGGTCCGTTTTCCAAAGGTTCACCATCTCTTTATAGTCAAAAAGTCCGGCAACAGCTACCATAATAATAGCAGCCAGCACAGCCCCGGGCAGATAGTAAAAAAGAGGGGTTAAAAAGAGAACTGTCAAGGCTACCAATATTGCGCTCACAATAGATGCTACTGTAGAGCTGGCACCTGACTGATCATTTACAGCTGTGCGGGAGAATCCGCCTGTAACGGGAAATGATTGAAAGAAGGAACCTCCGATATTTGCACCACCCAGCGCGATAAGCTCCTGGTTGGCATCCACTTTATACCCTTTTTTATTGGCGATTGCTTTGGCCACGGCAATCGACTCCATATAGCTGACAAGAGCTATTACAAGCACAATTGTCATTACCGGACGCACATCACTCATATCTAAAAAAACAGTGCTGAAGGAGGGCAGCCCTTTGGGAATATCTCCAACAATGGCTACGCCATACTGGTTTAACCCAAACATGAACGTAATTAATATACCGGCGGCCACCACAATAAGTGCAGACGGAAACGTTCGCTTCCATTTTTTTATGAGGACCATAACTGCAATAGAACCAACTCCAATAGTAGCAGTAACCACGTCTATATTTGTGATGTTTGCAGCGGTATGGTAGACAATCTCAAAGACTTTAGTTGTCCGTTCCATTTCAAGGCCCGTCAGGTTTTTTATCTGACTTGCTCCGATAATAATTGCTGCGGCAGAGGTGAAGCCGCTAAGAACAGGATGTGATAAAAAGTTCACCATAAAACCCATTCTAAAAAGCCCCATAAGCAACTGCATGAGGCCAACCCCAAAAGCAGTTAATATGGCAAGTTGTATAAATCGGTCCGAACCCGGTTCAGCCAGTTCACCAACGCCTGCCACAACCAGCAGGGAGACCATAGCTACAGGGCCTACAGCAAGCTGCCTTGACGTACCAAAAATGGCATAGATCAATAAAGGCACAATGGAGGCGTACAGACCATACACAGGCGGGAGTCCCGCTAATACGGCATACGCCATTCCCTGTGGAATCAGCATGATGCCCACTGTAATTCCTGCTATCACATCACCCTTTAAATTTAACGTGTTGTAATTTTTCAGGGTATTGAGCAGAGGGGCAAATTGATTTATGTAATGGCTGGTGCCTTTCATTTTTCGTTTAAAAAAGGCCGGCAACTCTCTCAATTGCCGGCCGTTATTCTTTGCGTTCGTATGTTACGCTGACACTTTGTTTTTGTAATCTTCAAAGCTGTCTTCAATCAGGGTTACATCAAATCCCTTTCTTTGAAGAAAAGCTGAAGCAACCGCAGATCTTCCGCCTGTCATACAGTGTACGTACAGTTTTTTATCAGCGGGCAGCTTGTCGGTGTTTTCCATCAGGCGTGTATGGGCAAAGTTAATGGCTCCATCCACTTTTGATTCTGAATATTCTGATGCTTTTCGAACGTCCAGAACCACTTCGTTACTGCCCAGATTTTCAACAGCATCAAATGTTGCCACATCAAGTGTGCTCATTTTTCC
This sequence comes from uncultured Rhodohalobacter sp., assembly GCA_964552935.1. Classification (GTDB taxonomy): domain Bacteria; phylum Bacteroidota; class Rhodothermia; order Balneolales; family Balneolaceae; genus SW132. The sequence continues at coordinate 12,792 of CAZKIZ010000006.1, forward strand.
GCCGCTCTCTTTGTAAAGGAGAAGGTCTCGTGCGTTCACGTACCCTTTTACCCTGTCTAAACCGATTCTGTATAGATCCCGAACGGCTTCATCGAGCTGGTGTTCCTCCACAACCAGGTAGATGTCGTCATCTTCCGTGATGAAAGATCCTGCAACCGTGTTGAACTGCTTGTTCAGCGGAGATAGCAGTGATCCCGGTACGTGGCCTGAGGAGAATTCACTTCGTTCTCGTGTATCTAATATTACGGCTGAATCATCCTCAGCAATCTTTTTAAGCTGATTTAGAGCCATTCGATTTACTTTTGGCAGCCCGCCAATAATTGCCGGACCCATCTTGTTGTCACGCTTCATTCGTGCAAAGTAAAGGGGTGGTTCGGGCTGTCCTTCGAGGATAAAGTTTACGAAGCTGTCTTCGGAGGTGGCAGATTTTAGTGAGTTATTAAATCTCAGTTCATAGCCAACTGTCGTTTCCGGTATGGCTCCCAGTGCCTTACCGCAAGCACTGCCGGCGCCGTGGCCCGGCCAGACCTGCATATACTCAGGAAGCTTTTTGAAATGTTCTACAGTACCGTAAAGTGTTCGTGCGGAGGGTTCCATTACATCAATTTGACCCGCAGCGGACTCAAGCAGGTCGGGCCGGCCAACATCACCTACAAACACAAAATCGCCTGTGGCAACACCCATCGGCTCATCAGCGGCAGCTCCATCGGTGATGAAGTAGCTCAGGTGCTCAGGAGTATGTCCCGGCGTATGCCACGCTTTTATGGTGATATTTCCAATTTTGAACTCATCGCCATCGGTCATAAACTCATAATCATAGTCACTGCCGATCAGCCACTCATACTTCCAGTCTTTATCTCCTTCATCGGATGCATACACTTTCACTCCCCGTTCTGCAAATTCCCGCAATCCGGAAATATAGTCGGCGTGTATGTGTGTATCTACAGCGGCTGTAATAGTTAACCCCTGTTTTGCAGCATGATCGATATACTGATCGATATCCCGCATCGGGTCGATTACTACTGCTGTTCCGTTGGCCTGGCAGCCTACCATATAGGCGTACTGTGCTAGTTTTTCGTCAAAGAATTGTTTGAAATACATAAGATTTCTCCTATTAGTTGTTTTGTTGTTTGATATTCGTCTTTAAAATCCCCTCTTGAGAGGGGACAGGTGATGGAGCGTTTAGCGAATCACCAGGGGTGTGTTGACTGAGCGTGAATTTCGGTCATAAATTATTTAAAATATCAGAACTCAATTCCGGTGTCATCCCCCCAATCTAAAAGCTTGACGCTTTTAGATATCCCCCCTTCAAAGGGGGACTTTTTTCCATCAATGCGGTAATTTATCCCTTAGAACGCCATATGTATACGTGCCTGCAAGCGCTGCTAATATTGGAATCACCATAATTGTCAGTCCTGTTCCAAGCAGGGCGAACATCGGGCCGGGGCAGGCTCCAAGGAGGGCCCAGCCCAAGCCAAACATCGATCCGCCGATTACATATCGCTTTACCTGTGATGGATCTTTTGGGGGTATTGAAATCGGGTTTCCCTGTGCATCCTTCATGTTATTCCGCTTGATAATCTGCACGGAGATGATGCCCACGATAATTGCCAGGCCGATAATCCCGTACATATGGATATCCTGGAAGCGAAACATCTCCTGTATTCTGAACCAGGATACCACTTCTGATTTTACCAATACAAAGCCAAAGGCTGTGCCGATTAATAGATATTTTAAATATTCTGAAAATTTCATGTGTGTCTGTTTATTAAGAACCTGTCAGCGTTTACGCCTCCGGCGTGATCCTGACAACGTTCGGTTTTGACTCACCCCTGTCCCTTCTCTGCAAGCAGAGAGGGGGACTCAATTGTTAGAGTGATGAGTTTGATAGTTAAAATTTCGTTTTTATAAGTTATCACCAGTTTTGCAGTCGACGCTGATCCCGAGGTATCGGGACTGTCAGGTCTAGATGATCACCCCAAAATGATCGGGTAAATCAGGAATGTCATAATCAAACCGCCGATGAAAAATCCAATCACGGCGATCAGCGAGGCCATCTGAAGATCTGATAATCCTGAAATTGCGTGTCCGGATGTACAACCACCGGCGTATCGCGCTCCAAATCCAACCAGAAATCCACCAAGGACTAATACGGTGAGCCCAACGCCGGTTCCGAGCATATCCCAGGCAAACAAGTCGTTAGGAACCAGCCCGCTGAAGTCTGTAATTCCGAGCGCCTGCAGGTCAGCTATTGTTGAAGCCGCCAGTGCTATTGGTTCCGGGTTGGCGAATATGTATCCGCCTAAAAAGCCACCTAAAACGGTTCCAATTAAGAAGGTGAAATTCCACTTACCGGCTGTTTTCCAGTCGTAGTTGAAGAATTCAACGTTCCCAAAATTGCAGGCTGCGCAGGCGTGCCGGAGATTAGCAGACACCCCAAACATTTTACCGCCAAGAAGTAGTAGAACGGGTACGGTTAATCCGATAATGGGACCGGCCACATACCAGGGCCACGGTTGATATAAAAAGTCTAACATGATTTTAAATTCGTTTATTTTTTGTTTCTGAGATAAAGATACGCAACTTGTATGAACTTGTCAATACAAGTTGTTTGATTACGCTTTTGACTTGAACAGAGCACCCATATAGCTTTTTATGAGAATCGAATAGTTCTTATGTAAGTAAACTATTTTTGTTTTAATAGATAGGTGGTCTTTAATAATATATAAAATAAACAAAAACAATAGTTTATGTAATATTATTACTTTATTTAACCCCGAAAATCGTAAATCAAACTTTCAATTTACGGGGTAACTTTTTAAATTAACCCTGAAAATCGTAAATGAATATTTCATATTTCAGGTTATGATACATCGATATTTACTAAATGATTTGGTTGCAGATTTGGATCAGTTCCCTGCTGTTGCCATTACAGGGGCTCGGCAGACCGGGAAAACAACGCTTGCACGCTCCATTGGCTCCGCCATCAACTCTCCCACAATTTATCTCGATCTGGAACTGCCGACAGATATTGCAAAACTTCAGGAACCTGAGCTTTTTTTGCGGGAGTATGAAGACCACTGTGTAATACTGGATGAAATTCACCATATGCCGGATCTCTTTCCGGTATTGCGCGGCTTAATTGATGAACACCGAAGACCGGGACGATTCCTCATCTTAGGCTCAGCGTCACCTGCGCTTCTGAGGGATAGCTCTGAGTCCCTGGCCGGACGGATTTCCTACAACAAACTGTATCCGCTGAACCTGATTGAAACCGAAAATGAATCAGATCTGAAAACTCACCTTATGCGTGGTGGTTTCCCGGATTCGCTATTGGCATCGTCCAATCAGAAAAGTAATAGATGGAGAGTAAACTTTATTCAAACCTACCTTGAAAGGGAGCTTCCATCTCTGGGGTTGAACAGTGATGTTCGAATTTTAAGAAAATTACTCACCATGCTTTGCCATACTCAAAGCAGCATGCTTAATGTACAGAGTCTGTCAAATTCGCTTGGCGTTACACGGCCAACGGTTTCGCGTTATATCGATTTTTTGGAGAAATCGTACATAGTAAACCGGGTAGAGCCGTGGTTCTCGAACGTTAAAAAAAGGCTTGTGAAGAGCCCGAAGATCTATATGTCAGATTCGGGAATATTTCACTCACTTTTAGGAATCAATGACTATGCCGGCTTGATAGAGCATCCCGCTGTTGGCGCATCCTGGGAGGGATTTGTGATTCAACAAACCTGTTCAATATTGCCACCAGACATAGACATTTGGTTTTTTCGCACTCATGAGGGGGCGGAAGCCGATATCGTTCTCTCTAAAAATGATTCTCCAATTGCATCTGCAGAAATCAAATGGACAAACGCTCCTAAAATTTCCAAAGGATTCAGAAACGTTGTGGGGTATCTGAAGAGTGAACACAATTTCGTAATCACACCATCTTCAGATACATACCCTGCAGCAGAAAATATCAAGGTCATCTCTCTGCTTAGCTGGTTGAAAGTGGTGAGTCAACTTAGTGGCAAAGTCGTAAATTAATACATGTAAATACAAGTATTGACAATTTCATTTTTCACAACTATATTTACAGCAGTAATATTGTTTTGCAAAGTTTAGATCCCATGAAATTAAAAGACGGCATACCGAGACACGCACAGATCACCAACTGGCTGCGAAATCAAATTGAGGCAGGTGAATTTAAACCGGATGAAAAGCTCCCTTCTGAAAATGAGTTGGCCAAAAAGTTTGATGTAAGCCGGGTTACGATCCGCAGAGCCCTTCAATCGCTTGAAAGTGAATCCATAATTTATCGGTGCCAGGGGCTTGGATCTTTTGTCAGCGATGAGCGGGCGCCTCATAATCTGATTCGCCTTACCGATTTTAACGAGGATATGGCCAAAGCCGGGTTGAAAGCTTCATCGGAAGTTCGTGATTTTATTACGGTGGATGCACCTGCCTGGCTGGCCGGTATCCTGGAGATCGAAGAGGGCACAAAAGTGATACGGATCGACCGTCTGCGGCTGGGCGACGGTGAGCCGGTGGCGTTCGACAGCACGTGGCTGCCCATTCTGTACGGACAGCTTCTGGATAAGGAGAAACTTGGTGAGACCACCATCTATCGCCAGCTCGAAGAGAATTACGATATTCCCATTGTTCGCGGATGCTACCGGATATCGGCCAATATAGCTGATGATCAGCTCGCGTCTGATCTGAAAGTACCCAAAGATTCGCCGCTGCTGCTGATCGACAGGACATCATTCACGATTGGGGGCAAAGCTGTTTATTACCAGAAACGATTTTACAGAAGCGATAAGGTCATTTACGAAATGACGCTTGAAAGGGATCAAAACGATCCGACCTCAACTGATATGCCGCTCAAAGAGTTTGTCCCTGTTTTTAAATCTTAATAATAATGTATCATAATATGAAACTAATTATCCTGCTATTAATAATATTCACGCCTATGACTGCGCTATCCGGCAATAATAATTCATCAGAAGACCTTTTCGTGGTACTCACTTCCGGTGATGCTGAAACGCAAATGATGGCGATGGTTCTTGCAACTCAATCCGTAAATCAGGACGTGCCTGTACGTGTTCTTCTCTGCAGCGAAGCCGGCGAACTGGCGATCAAAGGTGCGGAATCTCCCGAATTTGCACCCGCCAACCGCTCCCCGAAACAGCTGCTGAACGGACTAATCGGCCGCGGTGTAAACGTAGAAGTCTGTGGAATTTTCTTGCCTAACCGGGAGTATACCGAAGGGGATTTAATCGATGGTGTTGGAGTTGCCGCTCCGCCTGAGGTCGCAGAATATATGAAGAGAGAAGGTGTGAGATATTTCACATTCTGAAATGGAACCATCCACTGTAAAAACCTTACTGATTGTTGGCGGCGGGCATGCCTCGCTGCCGGTTATCAAAATGGGCAGAAAGTGGAAAAAGCATAATATCAGCATCAGATTGATATCTGCAAAACCGTACCTGATCTACTCCGGCGCACTGCCACAATTTATGGCGGGTTTTTATGAATGGAATCAAACCGCCATTGACCTGGAAAATCTTTGTGAACGCTATGGCGTGCCGTTTACTGCAGGCAGAGTCGTATCGGTCAATGAGAATAAGAATACAGTAACCACCTCAGAAGGCAGCACCATTTCTTATGATTACCTTCTTTTGAACGTGGGAGCATCAACCAGGCCGGTTATTGAAGGGGATAATATTTCGCCCGTGAAGCCGATGTCGAAGCTGCTGAACCTCAGGGAGAAATTAGTGTCCGGTTCGGTGCGTAATCTGCTGATCATCGGGGGAGGAGCAGCCGGATCTGAACTTGCCATGAACGTTTCTCATCCTGAGTTTAAACACAGTTCAAACACTACGATTGTTGATAAAAATGATCGCTTGCTCTCATCTTTCCCCGCTAAGCTGTCGGATGAAGTTACATCTATTTTAAAAGAGCGGGGTGTGGCAGTGCTTACCGGTAAAGATGCCTCATCCGGCTTCATCAGTACGTTTGATGAAGTTATACTGGCGGCGGGCAACCAGCCGGAATCCATTTCTATAAACCACAATTTCGAAACCGGCGCAGAACATCGCATCTTAACTGAAGAGACGCTCCGGGTCCTGGGAAATCCCACAGTTTTTGCGGCGGGTGACATGGCTGACGTGAACGGGAAAAATTATCAGCAGATTGGCGTACATGCGGTGAAGCAGGGAGTTGTGCTCAGAAAAAACATAAAAGCAGCTATTCTCGGCCGGCCGCTGACCAACTACAAACCCTACTTCACAAATCCGCTCATTTTATCAAATGGCCCCGATTCTGCTTTTTTCATCATGAACCGATGGGTCCTGAAGGGCAGGATGTATGCGGTGCTGAAGTATGTGCTGGATATGCGCTGGCTGGATAAGTATACGCGAAAACCGGCGAACAGAAGATCGGACCTGAATCTGTTCAAAGAAGGATTTAAGCGCTCATCCCCATCAGAGTAGTCAGGCAGGTGAAGATTCATTTTCAGAAAAGAGTGTAAACATTCAGTTTTCAGGCAGGTTCAATTTTTCAAGCTGCTGCTCCGATGAACAGCTCCCGGCCAGGCACCGGTTTCCTGTTATGGCCAGCAATAAAAAGTAGACGGCAAGGAGTCCGGAGACGTTTGCCTGATGAAAAAAGAAAAAGTAGGAGAACAGAAGTCCTAAAAAAAGGATGAAGAGGCGGTACCTGTTCCATTCGGAAGCGTGTATGTAAGCTCTGATAGATTTCATCATTTTTGATTTAAAATCGAGCTCATGCAAGAATAAATCATCACGTTTCGGTAAAGCTTTAAGTGACTGAAATTGATATCCTTGAAAGTTATACAAATAGATGAAATTTGAACAATCCCGGCTAAAGTTAGTGGTATAATAAATACCTTTTTTATTAAATCTTTTACGGCTCTTGAATCTAAATGCTCAGCATTGCATATTTTCAGGCATAAATAACATTCATTTTTTTCGGAGAGCCGAATCTTTTTCTAATTCCTTCCGTAGTAAGTTGAATGTGACCATATCTAACCAAATCATAAAATACTATGCTAAAAAGAGCGACTACTATTTTGGGAATAGTGATAGCAGTGTTTCTATACCTGCCTTCATCTGTTTTTTCTCAAAATCTTGAAACTTTCGAACAGAACGTAACCGAGTTTACGCTCGATAACGGTCTCCACTTTATTATTGTGGAACGCAATGTGGCACCGGTGGCCCACTTTTTTTCACTTGTTGATGTTGGATCAGCAAATGAGCCTGTAGGACAAACCGGTATCGCGCACATCTTTGAGCACATGGTTTTCAAGGGCAGTAAAACCATAGGGACTACAAACTATGAAGAGGAGAAGATATTCATCGATCAGATGGATGATGCCTACAGCGCCTGGCTGAGAGAGCGAAACAAGTTTGAGCCGGATGAAGAGAAATTGGAGGAGTTATGGGCCGCATTCCAGGAGCTTCAGGAGAAAGCCGGTGAATTTGTAGTGAATAATGAGTTTACCCAGATTATTGAGCGGGAGGGAGCATCCGGTGTGAACGCATTTGCATCTACCGATGCAACGGGCTATTTCTACAGCCTGCCACAAAACAAAGCCGAGCTCTGGTTTATGCTGGAGGCCGATCGATTCATCAACCCGGTGATGCGAGAATTTTACATTGAGAAAGATGTCATTTATGAAGAGCGGCGGCAGCGAACCGATTCAAATCCATTTGGGCGTCTGCTCGAAGAGTTCTCAGCGACAGCTTTTTCAGCCCATCCCTATAAAAATCCTGTTGTAGGATGGCCCTCCGATATCCGGAATACTACGATCGCGGACGCATGGGAATATCATGAAAGGTTTTATGCTCCGTCAAGCTTTACCATTACAATTGTGGGTGATGTAGATCCCGCCGAAATGAGGCGCCTGGCCGAAAAATATTTCAACCCGATGGAGTACAGAGATCCTGCACCCGAACTGCTCGTTGAAGAGCCGGCACAGCGCGGAGAGAGGCGATTTGTTATTGAAGAGCAGTCTCAGCCTATCTATATGGAAGGATACCATACCGTAAACAACCAGCACCCTGACTACCAGGCGCTGAATTTACTGGCAGGAATATTGACCAACGGCCGCACCTCAAGACTCTACAGGAAAATGGTGGTTGAAGATCAGACCGCCCTGCAGGTTGGTGCACAGAACGGCTATCCCGGCAGTAAATACCCCGGAATGTTCATCAAGTTTGTGATTCCCAACCAGGGTGTTGATATGGCTGATGTTGAGCAGACTCTGCGCGACGAGATGAAGAAAATTATGGATGAGGGCGTCACCGAGGAGGAGCTTGAGCGGGTAAGGACAAACGCGCGCGCTGGCCTTGTTCGAACCCTTACCTCCAATCCGGGCATTGCCAGAACACTCGCTTTTGCGCATGTTAACGGCGGCGACTGGAGAACGGCCTTTACCGACCTGGACCGGCTTCAGGAGGTAACCGTTGATGATATCCAGAGGGTGGCTGAAACCTACATCAAAAAGAGCAATCGCACGGTGGGGATGATTCAGAACGTGCAGGACGACGACGAAATGGCTACTAATTAGGAAGAGGAAAAACTATGTATATCACGAAAACAAAACAGACACTGCTTTTTATTTTTACGCTTCTGCTGGCAGCATCGTGTGCTACGCAGGAACGCGCAACGCAAACAGCGCAGCAGGCACAGCCTGTGGATGTAAACAGTCTTGTATATCCTGAACTGAATGCGCCGCAGCTGCCGGACGTTGAGATATTTGAACTCGATAATGGGATGAAGTTCTATCTTGTAGAAGATGATGAGGTACCGCTTATCAATCTGAACATGATTGTGCGTGCAGGATCTTTCATGGTTCCGGCAGAAAAGACAGGCCTCCACTCTATCATGACCAACGCGATGCGCAACGGCGGGTCAGAAGCTTATCCCGAAGAGGAGCTGAATCAGCTGCTGGAGGACCGTGCATCCCGAATCGAGTTTGGAATGGGGCAGAACAGCGGTTCCGTAGTGCTGAATGCGCTCAAGGACGATTTCATTGATCTGCTTCCAGTGTTGGTAGATGTGATGCAGAATCCGCTGATGCCACAGGAGAAGATCGATCTGGCAATTCGCCAGCAGAGGTCTGGGATCTCGCGAAGAAATGACAACGCCCAGCAGGTTGGGTTCAGAGAGTTTGGCAAACTGATTTACGGAGAAGACTCTCCTCAGGCCCGAACCACCGAGCTCTACACGCTCGACAACATCACCCGCGATGACCTGGTTGAATTCCACAGGAATGCATATACGGGCCAAAACCTGATGGTTGGGCTTGTTGGTGATTTTAATGCAGATGAGATCAAACCCGTCCTGGAAGCGATCTTTTCGGACATACCGGCTGGCGAACGAAACGAGCTGGCGTTTGATGAAGTAGAATATGACTTCGAATCCTCCATACACTTTGTGGATAAAAGAGACGTGAACCAGTCAGTTGTGCTGATGGGCCACATTGGCGGCATGCGCGACAACCCTGATTACGCGGCTCTGCAGGCGATGAACGAAGTGTTGAGCGGCGGTTTTTCCGGGCGACTGTTTCAGAATGTTCGCTCCGATCAGGGACTGGCCTACTCGGTATTTGGAAACTATGGAAGCAGCGCACTCTACAGGGGGCAGTTTTTTGCCGGGGTATTCACCAGGAGTGAAGCTACGGCTGAAGCAATTGAAGCCGTCCGGCGAGAAATGGTCAGGCTGCAGGAAGAGCCTGTCAGCCAGGAAGAACTGGATGATACCAGGGACTCCATTCTGAACTCACTTGTGTTCAGATCTGTAAGCCGACAAGGTGTGCTGAACCGGCTTATGAATAATGAATACCTGGGGCTGCCGGCCGATGCATTTGAGACATATATTGAGGAACTGCGCGAGATAACGCCCGAAGATATTCAGAGAGTTGCCCGTGAATATATGCGTCCGAATGAGATGAAAATTCTTGTTGTGGGCAACGGTGCCGAGCTGGGCGATCAGCTTGAGCAGTTTGGAGATGTTCAGGAGATAGATATCACTATCCGTGAAACTCTCGAAGAGGAAGAGGTCATTGCCGGGGATGCGTCCCAGGGGCGCGAGTGGATCAGCCGAATGACAAATGCCATATTGCCGGGTGGAAGCGTAAGCGGTAATGTGGTAGCAGACTCTGAAAATACCATTTCAACTCCGCAGGGAGAGATGAATATTGGAGTCAATCAGAAAATCGATTTTCATACTGAGCGTATAGAGGCCGAGATGAATGTTCCGCAGGGTGTGGTTACTATGATCATTGAAAATGGGCAGGGAAGTATGATGATGGCAGGTAACCAAATGCCGATGCAGCCGGTCCAGAGAGATCAAATGCTTGCTGAACTCTACAGAGACCCGATCTATCTTGCGATCAACAAAGATGAGCTGGACGTCGATTTCATGGGAATGGAGGAGATGGATGGCGAAATGTATGCTCATGTTCGGGTAAATGACGAGATTACGCTGAACTTGTACCTCGATCCGGACACATCACTGCCGATGGTAACGACCTATCGTAACTTCAATCCGCAGATGGGCGAAACGGTAACCGTTCGTCTCCATTCAACGGACTGGCGCGAAAGCGATGGCGTGCTCATGGCATATCAGACGGTGACGTTTGCTGATGATGAGCAGGTTTCATCTACCACAGTGAGCTCCCACGGTGTGGAGTAGATAAAGCCAGATCATATAATGGAAATAGAAAAAGGCTGCATTGAATGTGCGGCCTTTTTTGGTTGTTGAAATTGTATTTTGGTGGTGACCATTACACCTTCATTATTCACAGAAAGTTGCAGGTTAGATTTTACCAAGTTTCCTGGTGAATAATGCAGGTACAACCGGATTTCCCGACAATTGAAAATGACTTCATAACCTGAGTTCGATTAAAACTAATGGTGAAATCAGTCCAAAGAGGGCGTCATCTCGCA
>CAZKIZ010000007.1:0-6581 GCA_964552935.1 uncultured Rhodohalobacter sp.
TCTTCTTCCCCGCCCTTTTTGGACAGCCTCACCGGCAAAATCACCGGCAGGATTTACGTAGCGCGCGGCTTGCGTCTCATGTATCAGGTTGGTGTTGAATTATTGAGAATCGCGCTCTGCGCGATGTTGAACTGTGGAATCGTTGGGAACCCCGGCAAGCCAACAGGCCAATAAACCGGCTTCAGTGATGGCCCATTCGGTATTTTTTATCGTAAAACCTCAATAATTATTATAACCCATCCTTATTAAAATATTGTCAGGTAATTACTTAAGATAAAAAACCTTAGGTCTATTCTGATAATTATTCCAGGTAAACTTCATAAGTTATTGATGAGTATGTAGTTGTATATATCGAATGATTAATAGCTAATGTCTTTGTACACAAATAAACCAATCCCCTAATAAACCAATAACTATCCCCCAAAAACCAGTACCTAAAATTTCACCTCAAAGGCAGTCTCTTCAGTCGGAAAGCTCAACGGGTCGAGCTGATTGGCCATAGCTGCAAAGGAGTTCGCCTCGTCTTCATCGCCTGCCTGCCGGTATAGTTTGGAAGCCAGGTGAAACAGATCCGGACTGGCGGGGTATGCTTCAAGCAACTTAGCCAGCAGGCGGGATGCATCTTCATCCTCTTTATCCGCTACGTGTATTTTGAGCCGGAACAGATCGAACGCCGGATGGCTGTCTCCGGCCTTTTTGAGGTAGTGGCGGCATCTCGAGAAGATGTTTTTTTCGTAATAGTAGTTGATAAAAAGCATCAGCATTGGCACGGGCAGCTCGAGGTTGTTAAGCCGGTCTTCGAGGTTGCGCAGCAGTTCCCGGCTGTCGGCCATCAGAAGTGAAGAGACAATTGTGAGCAGTTCAAGCTTGTCGTATTCAGACCGCATGATTTCTGTTCTGATTTCGTCAGTCAAAAACTCCCCGATCGCTTCAACCCATTCAACAGGTGGGTCAGCGGGATTGGCGGGCGGCTCTAATCTTTCAAGACGATCCGGTATTGATCCTTGCTGCGGAATGGAGTAGTCCGGCTTCTGTTCCCAGTCATTACTATAAAGAGCCCTGTTTTTCCATTTACGCTGAGGAACCATGCGAAAACCCATCTTTTCTGTAGTTTGGCCACCGTGATGGATTACATTTGTACCTGTAGCGACGGCAATTAGCATATCATTTGATGTGATCTGTCTGCACAGATCTTCCATTTCAAAAAAGGCAAGGCCATACTGTTTACTGAACTGAAACGGAAAATCTTGCTTAACCATAAAACAGCAGCTGTCTACAACATCAGTAATAAGAAACTCTTCATCGAAATCGCTGCCTGACTGCTGAGCCGCGTGATCGGTTTCATTGAGCTGAGGAACTGCCATCACAATATCATCACTTTGTGCAAAGGCGTCTGAAAGCTTCTCAAATGTACCGGGGTCGAGGGTAACATCGCTGTGAATTGCTAAAACGTATTCACCTTTCGCTTCCGCAACTCCCTGGTTGATGGACCCTGCAAAACCTTTATTACTTTGATTTGTAACTACGCGTAGATTCAGAAAGTTTTTTTCGGAAAGCTGCTGCAGGTAGTCAAAGGTGTCGTCTATACTTGCGTTATCTATAACAATAAGTTCCGTTATACTGGCGGGGGCGGTCTGTTCGAGTGATGAAAGACACGCTTCGAGATCACGCTTCCCAACACCTGTAGTGGGGATAACCACACTATATTTTATACTTTTCGCTTCCGGGGCTGGCGACTCCTCCAGGGGCTCCGGCAGAGTCGTACTGTCTTGCTTCTTTTCCGGCTGTCGAAGTTCAGGAATCCGCTTCAGGTCGTGTTTCAATTCTGATGCCTCAACGTGACGCCGAAGTCTTTCAAGGGCGGAAATTTTGATCTGAATGGCTTCCCGGTGTTCAGGCTTCTCTTTCAGGTATGCGTTGATAAGTTTCAGGGCGTTACCGGCATCCTCCTGCGCCAGCAGCTGACGGCTTTGAGAAAGGAGATTGGCGTGATCCTCTTCACTGCCCGGAGTTACATCAGTGTCTGCAAGCCTGTTGAGAATCTCTCTTTTTTCAGCCTCAGAAGTTACTGAACGGTGGGCCGTGGCAAAAAACTCCTCCAGGTTTCTGCCCGCAGGAGCGAGATATTGGTTCTGCCCGATCACGAAGAAAGGATCTGTTCTGTGCCAAACATGATGCGAGTGTACCCGCATTGCAAGCTCCGCCCCGTTGAGATGGGTGAGGAAAGGGTTGAAGAAAAATTCCTCGCCCTTCAATACCGATCTGTTCCAGATGAAACAGCTGTCATCGGGTAGTTTTCCATCACTGGCATCATCGAGCCACGAGGGGATGGATGATGGCAGATCATAATCTAAAACCCAAAGCGCAGCCGGGTCAGAGGAAAACCTTTTCAAGGCCTGGTCAAAGAGGCTTACATTGAAACGTTCGGCCCTTTCCGGCGCCCATATAAATTTGCCGGCAGACTGCATCAGGGCTTCATTCAGGCTGTTGGCCCGCCCGACAGGTATTTCGTGGTCCAGCAGAAATACAAGATCGTTTTTATGGCTCTGAACTGCATCCTGAAGCCCGGTTTTTATCTCATCTGAAGCAGAGTCATCAATAATAATTATTTCAACCTCAGGGGATGCCATTCTGAGAAGAGAGTGCAGGATGTTGAACAAGTCTGCCTTTGGAATGTGGGTTGTTAGTAAAGCTGAGAGTTTGATGCTTTTTTGAGTCATGCCGGATTTGGTTTTAGTCAAATATACAAGTTGATCAGGCTTCAAAAAAAGCCGATTCGATAGATAAGAATACTATCTTGAAAAGAGATAGATTTATCCTCCCCTGTCCGGTATTTGATAACTTAAATTGAATAACAGCTTAATAGTTAAATAATCTTAATGTTTATGATTGATTGTAACAATGTAGATTGGGATCACTCTTGTATGGTGTGTTAATAAGTTTAATATAAGCAGAGCAGTTAGTGCATATGGTAAAAAGCTACTTATTGATCCTGTTCCGAAATGCACGAAAAAAACCCGTCTATACGCTTATAAATCTTGCAGGTCTGGCAATTGGTATAGCCTGTTTTGTATTTATTTCTATCTATGTATGGGACGAATCCGGCTTTGATACGTTTCATCAAAATAGTGACGACATCTACCGGGTTAGCCAGACTACGATTTATGAAGGGGATGAAACCCATTCCGCCTCAACACCTTTTCCACTGCGAAATGCAATTCTAAGCGATCTTCAAGGGTACGTTCGCGAATCTGCGCGTCTCTTTGATATGGAGGCTGCTAACATTTCGATCGGCAACAGGGATGAAGAGATCTTTTTTCGCGAAGAGAACTTCTATTTCACAGACCCGTCTCTGTTCTCCATTTTTGATATAGCGCTGATTCGGGGCGACGCCGAAACGGTTTTAAATGAACCCAACAGCGTAGTGATTACACCGGAAATTGCAGAGCGATATTTTGGCGACAGCGATCCCATTGGTCAACAGCTACTTTTTGAAGGGCAGATATTTCTTACTGTAACCGGCATTATGGAAGAGTGGCCCCGACAGAGCCACTTCAGGGCCGACCTGCTCGCCTCTTTTGAATCACTGCGAAATATTTGGAGAAACTACGATCAAATAACGGAGCGGTGGTTATGGGCCGCAAGCTGGACCTACATACTGGCTGAACCGGGAACAGACAGGGCGGTTCTGGAAGATCAGTTGTCGGAATTTTCAGAGCGCTATTACGCCTCGTTTTTCGGGGAAAATGAAGAGGTTGTGCTGAATCTTCAGCCATTGACTGATATTTACTTACAATCTGATGCCGATAACGAGATCGGCCCGACAGGGAGCTACATATATGTCGTTATTTTTTCTGTGATCGGGCTGCTGATTTTACTCATCGCCTGTATCAACTACATTAACCTGTCTACCGCCAGGGCTTTAACGCGGTCAAAAGAGGTTGGTCTCAGAAAAACACTTGGTGCAGACCGGTCACAGTTAACAACTCAGTTTCTATTTGAATCGCTGGTCTACACGGTTATAGCAGTGATTATCAGCGCAGTAATTGTGATCAACGCGATGCCGTGGTTTAACATGTTTACGGGCAAAGAGATTGAGATTGCTGCGTATAGCGCATGGGTTGTGGCCGCGATTATTCTCTGTTTAATTGTATTGATAACTGCCCTGGCTGGATTTTATCCGGCTACATTCTTGTCGGGTTATAAACCGATTGAAGCTGTAAAAGGAACCTTTACGGCAGGCCAGAAGGGTGGAAAGTTGCGAAGATCACTGGTGATCTTTCAATTTACAGTTACGGCTATTCTGCTGATCGGCACTTCTCTGGCCTATTTTCAGTACCAGCATATGCAAAAGATGGATATGGGCTTTGAGCGAGATCACGTTATTGTGGTCCCGGCATCAATGAGTCTGGCTATTTGGTATTATGATGAGATGAAAGAGCGCATCTTAACTCACAGCGGGGTCACAAATATGTCGGGCTCCAAAACGATTCTGGGCTCAGATACTTACTACACCTACCAGATTGCTCCGGAGGGATTTGGCGAGCAGGAGGCGTATTCTATCGCAAAGCTGTTTGTAGCACACGATTTTTTAGAAACGATGGACATAGAGCTTTTGGCCGGCCGGGATTTTTCTGTTGATTTTTCCACGGACCCGGAAGATGCATTGCTCATAAACCGAACGATGGTTGATTCCATGGATTGGGGTTCGCCTGAGGAGGCGATTGGGAAGACATTCAGGGTAGCCGGCAGAACAGCAAATGTGGTTGGCGTAACGGAAGATTTCCATTTTGCGCATTTAAGGTACGATCTTGAACCGTTAATTATGGAGCTTCCGGCAACCGAAGTTCAGTTCGTGTCGAATATTGATTACATAAAGATCCGGGTATCTGGTAACAGTCCCGAAGATGCACTTGCACACATTCAGTCAGTCTGGGATGATATTGACCCCACCCATCCGTTTGATTTCTTTTTCCTGGATCGTAAAATTGAAGAGATGTATCAGCAGGAGCAGCAGTTTAGTTCTCTCATGGGGATATTTACGATCCTGGCGCTGGGTATCGGCTGCCTGGGCCTGCTGGGACTGGCCTCGTACTCTATCAGCAAACGCACCCGCGAAATCGGGATTCGAAAAGCGATGGGAGCAACGGCATCACAAATATTTTACCTGTTAAGCAAAGATTACGTTAAGCTGATCGTTATAGCGCACCTGATTGCGCTTCCTGTTGTCTATCTGCTGGCAAATGCAGGGTTTAAAGAGTTTCCTTACGCTATCAACCTGTTTTGGTATCTTGGAGTAACGTTTGTTGCAAGCGCAGGTATTTCTATCTTAATCAGCCTTTTTGCAATTAGTTCGTATTCGGTCAGAGCAGCGTTAATCAGTCCGGTGGAAAGTTTGCGGCGTGAATAGTTGAATTTAAGCAGTACCCGAGGTTCCGTATTATGGGAATGGACAGAAAAATTGAGAAGAAAAAATTTAGTGCAGGTAAAATAGCTGCAGTTGCGGCAGTTGTGGTTGTTGTACTCGTAGTTATATACAACATCTTTTTCCTGGATACCCGGTCTAGTGAAACAGTCAATCGCGACCAGGTTTTTATTCATGAAGTATCAGAGGATACATTTCAGGAGTTTATTGAGGTCTCCGGTTCTGTTCAGCCCATTCGATCCAATATCCTTGATGCCGTTGAGGGAGGCGTTGTTCAGGAAATCCTTGTGGAGTCCGGTGAGATGGTTGAGGCGGGCGACACTCTGCTGACCTTGTCGAACTCAAGCCTGCAGCTCAGCGTGCTTCAGCAGGAGGCCGGATTGTTTGATCAGATCAACAACGTGCGAAATTCCAGGCTGAACCTCGAGCAAAACCATCTTCGGCTACGTGAAGAACTGGCAAACGCAGAGACTCAAAAAGCAGTGCTTGAACCCCGTTTTCAGCGCGACAGCTCACTCTACGCGAATAATCTGATCTCATCGCAAGAGTTTGAAGAGACGCGCCACAATTTTCGATTTCAACAGCGCAGGTACGAGCTGAACTACGAATCGTACCAAAAAGATTCGGTCCAGATGCAGACACAGCTCGTTCAGCTCGATCAGTCGGAAGACCGTATGTGGCGAAGCCTGGAGGGAGTTCAGCAAATACTGGACAACCTGGTGGTTACGGCTCCGATCTCCGGGCAGCTTTCAACCGTCGAGCTGAATCAGGGTCAATCCATCAGCCAGGGCGAGCGGCTCGGGCAGATTGATCAGCTCGAGGGATATAAAATCAGGGTAGATATCGACGAGTTTTATCTCTCCAGGGTTGTTGCGGGTCTTGAAGGCAGCTTTGCATTTGCTGGCGAAAGATATGACCTGATGATCAGCCGTGTGTTTCCGGTTATCCAGGATGGCCGTTTCCAGGTGGACATGGACTTTACCGGTGCTGTACCGGATGGGATACGCAGGGGGCAGTCGGTTCGGGTTCGCCTGGAGCTTGGTGATGCTGCAAATGCGGTGCTGCTGGCCCGAGGCGGATTCTATCAGCAAACAGGCGGCAACTGGGTTTACCGGCTTGATGAATCCGGTGAACGGGCACATCGGCAGCCGATCAG
>CAZKIZ010000007.1:6681-23666 GCA_964552935.1 uncultured Rhodohalobacter sp.
CTGTTAGACGATCCAAGCGGCGGGGAGTATTTCTTTAAAGGAGAGCCAACGGCGGGATTTTCCGAAAAAGAGCGGGCTGCACTCCGAAAAGGAAATATCGGTTTCGTGTTCCAGAGTTTTAACCTGATTGATGAACTTACCGTTTTTGAAAACATAGAATTACCCCTGATGTATCTCGGCCTCTCCGCTGCCGTTCGGAAGGAAAAGGTTGAGCTTGCCCTGGAAAGGATGAGCATGATGCCGCGGCGCAATCACTTTCCGCAGCAGCTTTCAGGAGGGCAGCAGCAGCGCGTGGCCATTGCGAGGGCTGTTGTTGCCGATGCCGACCTGATTCTCGCCGATGAGCCAACCGGAAATCTCGATTCAGATCACGGTGACGAAGTGATGAACCTGTTGACCGAGCTGAATGATCAGGGAACGACCATTATCATGGTCACTCACTCTCCGCATGATGCAGAGTTCGCCTCACGAAAAATTCACCTATTCGATGGTGCCGTAGTAGAAGAGCCTGCCAGGCGCGAATTCTATGTTTAATTAATTACAGCACCAGATTCACTGCGTTTTTATCGCAGGTGACGGCTGAGTATTCCACTGAGTTACGCCGATTATGGGTGGTTCAAATAGGATTGAGAACTTGGTCATTTCAAAAGTGTCTGTACAAGCATTTCTTGTAAACTATATTTATAAAAGAATGAGAATTGCAGTTGCACCGTTATAATCAGAAATGATTCAATCCTTTTCTCGCATGTTCCGATCTGTTTTGCTTCTCATTGCTTTCGCCGCAGGAAGTGTAGCTGCTCAGACCCCCTCAGCAGCAGACCACAGCCTTGAGGAGGTATTTGATATCGGAACGGTTCAAAGCCTGATGATAGAAAAAGAAGGCGAAATTATTTACGAAGAGTATCGGGGAGGGATGGACCGAAACCGTACAACGAATATAAAGTCGGCGTCTAAAAGTGTTCTCTCTCTTCTCATTGGAATTGCAATAGAGAGGGGGGACATTGAGAGTGTGGATCAGGAAATCAGCCTCTATTTTCCGGATTATTTCGAATCAAACCCAGATCCCGTAAAGGGGGCGATTACAATAAAGGATCTTCTTACAATGCGGAGCGGCCTCGAAACCACCAGTTTCAGGAACTACGGCCGCTGGGTGCTAAGCGGTAACTGGATTGAATTTGCGCTGGATCAGCCCATGGAGCACGAGCCCGGCGGGCGCATGGTCTACAGCACAGGAACATCACACCTGCTTTCCGTTATCCTTACCCGCGCCTCGGGCAGAAGCACAAGAGAGTACGCTAACGATCACCTGTTTGGCCCGATGAACATTCGGATTGGCGGCTGGGACCGCGATCCCCAGGGTTACTACATGGGTGGCAATAATGTTGCCCTCAGCCCGCATGCCCTATTGAAACTTGGACGCCTTGTTATTGATATGGGAGAGTATGAAGGGCAGCAGCTGGTACCTGAAGCATGGATAAGGGATTCCATTGAAATCTACACCCGAAGCAACTTCAATGATTATAATTTCGGCTACATGTGGTGGCAGAAAAGTGCGGGAGAGATGGACGTTCTTTTTGCCTGGGGCAACGGCGGGCAGTATATCATGATTCTGCCGGAGCTGAATGCGGTGATCAGCATCACTTCAGATGTTGAGAGAGGCACCGGATCACGTGCCTATCAAAGACGTGTGTTTAGCTATTTAGAGCAGGTCATCATTCCGTATTTGACGGATGTAGGCTAATGGGGTGTAGTGCTTTGACCTTTATTTCTATAGTGACCACCTCATCCCGGCGGGATAGAGAGTTGAAACACTTGTGTAATTTTGAACACAGAATGCAATAGCAGCAGGCGCCGGTTTATTCTCTGAACGGCATCGGGTAGACAGGGATTCCGGGGTGGCCATCCTTGCTTACAGACCGCACTCCAAATATCCAGTTATCTTTTGAAGTAAGTTCAGCTGTATAGTGATGCTGGTCTGCCTCTAATACCGTTTTGAACTGCCAGACAGGGGATGTGGTTTCACGCCAGAGCACCTCGTAGCCTCCAAGATTTTCAGATCCCGATCCTTCCCACCGCAGGCGCGTATCGTTTTCGAGACGGGACACATTCATTCCCACATTAGATGGTGGCTTGGGTGAACGTGCAAGGTTTGCTAATGCAGAGAGATTCACCCGGGTTACCCGTGCCACATAACCGAAGTCTACAAAATCGGGGAGATCACCGTACTGAACGCCATCTTCTTCCCTGATGTCCTGATGCTGATGCCTGAACTCCTCGTGAGGCTCTGAAAATCGAACACCCGGGTACCCCTGATCAATAAACGCCCTGTGGTCCCCGCCGCGCAGGTATCGATCCAGCCGGTAGATCAGCCAGACATCCATTTGCGGTATATAGCTTTCTGAAACTTCTTTGATCGTTCTGGCAAGCTGCCGTGTAGGCATATCGCTTTCGCCCCCGGTCTGCAGATACCTCATGGTCTCCATATCGAGTTCACGGCTTGGGGATACCCCTTGTGCAAAAAGCCTGACTTGGTTCGGAGCTGTAAGCGCACCGTCTTCTGCCTGGTGATTGCCAATGATATCATTAGTTATCATTCCGGCAATGTTTTTTCCTTCTTCAGCAGCTTCTCTTGCCCACTGGTAGGCGCCCAGCAATCCCTGTTCCTCCCCGGATACGGCCATAAAGACCAGCGTTGCAGGAAATTCATAATCAGACATCACCCTGGCCAACTCCATCACGGCCGCTGTGCCAGATGCATCATCGTTTGCGCCCGGAGCATCACTTTCAGCATCCATCACATGTGAGGCTCTGGAGTCGTAATGACCGCTTACTACAAAAATTCTGTCATCATTCGGGTCTGTTCCCGGCAGTGTGGCAACAACGTTTACAATTTCAACCGGCTCACTGATTCTGCGGGTCGGTTCCTGTATAAAACGATGATATTCAACCTCAAGCCGATTTCCTGAATCCTGGCTGTAACGATCCATCTCTGCTTTGATCCATCGCCATGCCGCCCCGATTCCGAAGGTGTCGCTCTCTGTTTCAGAAAGGGTGTGGCGCGTTCCAAAATCGGAGAGTGTACGTATATTTTTTTCCACAGTATCGGCCGATACGCTATTTATCATCTCTGATATTTCAGGATCAAGACGATCAAGAAGTACATAGTCGGTATCTGTGCCGGGCGCCGAGCAGGCACATAAAATGAGTGCAGCAAGGATTGTCAGGTATATTCGCATAACTAAATTTTGGTGATGTTTTGGTAGACTATTATCTCTGATAACTCCTTAACAGTCAAGCTTTATGATGTTAAAAATAGTTCGGAATATTAATTTACATTAAAAAGAGCGCGCGGCTCGGTTATTTCTCGTCTTCTCTCTGTTTGGCTTTAAACATATAAAAGATGGACACACCAGCGGCAACGAGAGCTGATACTATGGTAAGTTCAAGAACGGTGCTGTTCAGGTCGTCCACCGATTCCGGCTGTATGATGTATAATAATGTTTTGAAAATGGCACCTGCAATAAATGCCACCATATAGGTGAGAATCAATAAACGGATGTTCACGTTGTTAGATTATTTTTTGATTATGAAATTTTGGCTTCGTCAAATATCATGCATTTGCGTACCCGGATTGTAAGTCTGGTGAACAGCTTTGCCGGCTCAAAATGCAGTGATTTCCATAAAGAGTAAAAAACCGGAACTGATTGGAGTACGGATCGGAATGTCTGGTGCGCTTTTTATATTTTAATGAGGTAACAATCCATTTAAAAAAACACTCATGCTTACACTCGTCATCAATTGCGGAAGTTCATCAGTAAAATACAACTTGATAGATACAACAGAAGAAAAAAATCTGTGCAAGGGTCTGGTGGAACGAATCGGCGCTGTTACCTCCATTGTTAAACATGAGCCGGAAGGTATGCGCCATACCAAATCCACGAAAAGTATCGCCAATCATACGGAGGCGTTACAGGAAGTTATGAACTTCCTGTTGGATACAGAAAATAAAATAATCTCTTCATCGTCCGACATAGAAGCGGTGGGCCACAGGGTAGTGCATGGCGGGGAGATGTTTAAAGATTCGGTTCTGATTGATGAAGACGTGCTGAAAGCTATCGAACAGGCGTTTGATCTTGCCCCGCTGCACAATCCTCCAAACCTTAAGGGCATCCAGGCAGCGAAAGAGAACCTGCCGGATATTCCTCACGTAGCCGTATTTGATACTGCTTTTCACCATTCGCTGCCGAATAAAGCATTTCTTTACGGTATCCCCAATCGTCTTTACAGGAGATATAAAATCAGGAAGTATGGATTTCACGGCACCTCCCACTATTACGTGAGCCGTCAGTACTATAAACTGACCGGGAAAAAAGCGAAAGATACTAAGCTTATTACCTGTCATCTCGGGAACGGGGCCTCCATTACGGCGATTGACGGAGGTGATTCTGTAGATACCTCTATGGGCTTTACACCACTTTCCGGCCTGGTGATGGGTACCCGGAGCGGCGATATTGACCCATCCATTCTTTTCTATCTCATTGAAAAGGAAGAGCTCTCACTGGCCAATGTCCATGCGCTGCTGAATCGGCACAGCGGACTGCTGGGATTGAGCGGCTACGCCAGCGATATGCGTGATTTGATTGAAGAGGCTTCCAACGGAGACCGGCGCTGCCAACAGGCTATTGATGTATTTTGCTATAAAATCAAACAGTACATCGGATCCTATATTGCCACGATGAACGGGTGTGATGCCATTATTTTTACAGCAGGTATCGGTGAAAATTCGCCACTCATCCGAAAAAAATCTCTCGATCAAATGAGCTACCTGGGAATAGAGATCGATGACAAGAAAAATGATAGTCCCGATCGCGGCAAAGTTCAGAAAGTGAGCACAGACAGCTCAAGAACGGATGTGTACGTGATTCCTACAAACGAAGAGCTGGTCATTGCCATTGACACTGCAAAAATTGCGCAGGCTTCCGATCAGTCTCCCTGGGTGTAGTGTGTAACCCGATCGTAATTGAGTGTGATGCTACTGCTGAGCAATCGAAGCAGGAGCTTCGATTTACATAGATTAATAATCGTATTTCCAGCGGAGGTCAACTCCCTCACGACTATCATCGCCCTGTGTGATGATCAGCTCGAGATTTTCTGTGAGCAGGTACTCGAGCAAGAACAGCGTTTTTGGAGTTGCACTAATTTCATTAATAAGTGCGAAAAATGTGCGTCTGTTAAGATACCAGCCGGTTAAGATCGACGTACTGCTGTTTGAGCCAGTCCTTGAGTTGTCGATTTGAACAACGTCGATTCCAAGGCGCTGCGACGCCAGCAGCTCTACACGATCGAGCAGTACATCGAGTGCAACATCTGCCGGTCCGCCCCCGCCGCCGCTGCCGGCAACAACCTGTTCCCACGATTCAAGCTCGTAAAAAGGCCGTCCAAATACAGTGTAGCTAAATATATCCTGGAGCTCCATTTGCGGTTCGCTTTCAAAACGGAATTCAGGATCCTGCGCCGTACCCTCAATAATGTAATAGATAGTGACGTCAGCCCGTGCCTGCGGCGGCACAAATTGAGTGCGAACATTGAGTTCCGGATTGTCTACAGGGCCATAAAATGTTACAAAGGCGTCTTCAATCTCGAAGTTTCTTCCCAGCGGCCGGGCAAAGCCTCTGACTCCCTCGAGCTGGCCGAACATTTCGAGATCATCATTTCTCCGTTTCAGCAGATCAACTTGACCGCCGAGCTCAATTTCGAGGTCAAGAAACTGGCGGTTCCGGATGAAAAATTGCCGGGTGAAGGCCACGTCCATCTCAATTTCCATCGCCTCATAAAAATCAAACGGCTCAGCTTCTTCTTCACCCTCCAATATGACCTCTTCAACGGCTCGCTCTCCAAAATTCTGAAGATTGACAAAGCCACTCAAAAATGTGAGAGATCCCCTTAGGTTTGGCTCTTCGAAGGTGCCTGTAATATTTGATGTCAGGTCCACAATAGCGTTGTATTCAGGGGTGTTGATGGCTCTGAACTGATTTCCCCGAATTTCAATGTTCATATCACCGGGCTGAAGGTTTTCGATGGCAATGTTACCGGATGCGCGTATTCTTCCGGGCCCGCTCTGCATAGAGAATTGCTGGAGCTCAATTTGGTCCGGACTGAAACTGACCCGGCTCCCGATATTAGAGATTGTAATTCCGGCCATCATCACGCGAATGGATCCGTTTGAAAGCTCAAGATTGCCGCGCGGTTCGAGGTTGGCCAGAGTACCGGAAACGTTGATGCTGCCGTTCAGGCGCCCTTCGATCTGCCTTATTACATCCCGGTCAACAAAATCATTAAAAATTGCGAGGTTGAAATTCTGAGTTTCAAGATCTAAGGTCAGGCTGTCGTCGTCAGAAGGCAGCAGAACTTCTATTTCCCGTAAATCGATTTTGAACGGAACCCTGGAATTAAACTCGAGAACCCTGGTATTGCGTGATGTTACATCACCCCGAAAGCCAAGTTCCTCAGTTTCGTGATCGTACTGAATATTTATGCCGATGGAATCCACAGGTACGCCCGACAGGTTTCCCTGGTTGAATTTCAGATCGCCAATAAATTCAGGGTTACCTGCTTGCCCCCCAAGTTTTCCGTTAAATGAGAGGAAGCCATCCGTTTGTTCAACCGGGTCACCGGGCATAAATGAGAGCCAGTAATCTACATCTGTGCGATTCAGAACAAACTGCCCGTCGATTTCACGATCAAAAAACTGGTCGTCGAAAGTGACAGGGTCGCCCGGTAAGAACGGTACCCTTGCGTTACTGCTAAAGAGCTCTTCGTTATTGTGAGATCCCGAAAATGAAACATCAAGCCACTCATTTTCGATGTTGGTTGAAAAGATCAGGGAGTCCATCTGCCCGTTTTCAAACTGAAACTCAGTAAGCAAACCGTTGGCGCTAAATGTAAGTGAATCGGGGCTGTTGTTAAGTTGTATGTACCCGGAAAGAAATCCATCTACAAACTCTTCGCCAATTAACGTGCGCTGAAGCACTCCGAGATTAAGCGCCCTGGCATCGAGCCCGATATTCTGGGAAAGACTGTCTACGTGCGGAGCCCAGAGCTCCACATAGGATTCCTCATCCTCGGTTTGAATTCTGAGCGTATCTACCCGAAGAACATCGTCAGCAAACGTGACGTCGAAATTCTCCTTCAGAGATAGAAATCCTTCAGGGGTGATGAAATCAATTTTATTGGTAGTCAGCAGAGATCTGTCGGGTGTTATGCTGAACGAGCCTGCGTGAACCAGGCGACTCTCCCCATCGTTGATCAGTTCAAAATTGACATCGCCGGATGTCTCGTCATCCGTAATTTTGACCGTTGCATTCATGTTGAAATCCTGAACGCCCTGGTCCATCACTTCCGGGTTGGCAATGTCGATATTTGCCATGACTTCAATATCATCAAGCAAAAGAACGGAGGTGTTTCCTGAAATTCTGTTTGCTGTAAACAGAGTGTCAACCGCTATATTTTCGAAGTCAAAAAACCCTGTAAACTCAGGTATACCGTCACTATTTTGCTCAAGCGATCCATTGATTTCTCCTTCCGCAAGCAGCTGCTCAACTCCAACTAACGCAGCAACAGGAAACAGATCTTTTACCCTGGCTGAGAACTGCAGCCTGTTTTGCGGATGGGTAAGATCAGTAAAATGCTGGCGGAGAGTGAAGTCGGCATCGGCTATAGAGCTTTCCAGGATTGCATCTTCAATATAGATGGTCTGATTTTCAATATTAATATCCGCCCGAAGCGTGTCGATAGGTGCTCCATTCACAATACTGGAATCAAAAAGGGCTGTAGCAGATACCTGGAGGGTTTCAAGATCAAACGACCTGCCTTCCCCTCTCAGAGTACCGTTCAGATACGTGGGAAGTTCTTCCAGGCCGGATAGCTCTGCCAGGTTAAACTCCTCAATGCCGAGAGCAAACACATAATTGGGATCATCAGCCCAGTTACGAATTGAAAAACTGGATGTGATCTGGCTTTTATCAAGAGCGGCCAGAAGATCACCGTTTAGCTCATTTGGATCTATGTTACCACTGAAATTCAGGGTGGCAAACTCTTGTTCACCAAATCGGCCGTCCGAAACCCGCACGCTGAAGATGCTCGTCAGATCTTCCGGGGACACTCCGCTGCCCGTTGCTTCCAGTGATAGGTTTAACCGGCTGTCCAGTTCCGGATCACGGAGCCAGGTGGCCAGGTTTAGCCGATCACCGTTTGCGGTAATACGCCACTCCGGTTGCTCATCGAACAGGGAGGACCCGCCTGCGCTGATCGCGATCTCTTCACCGCCATTTCGAAGTGAGCCGTTCAGCTCGGCCGTTTGGTCTGAAACAGTGTATCGGAAGGCCGCCCTGTCGAGGCCGTACTCATCAAGGCTGAACGATTCTAAAATAAAGTCGCCCTCCCAGTTAGCCAGTTCAGGTTCTGCCAGGTTCACCTCTCCCGAACCGTTCAGCGAAGCGTATTGAAAGGATGGAAAAGCCGGGTCGCCTAAAAGCTCAGGTCCGTTAAAACGGTTCGCTTCGAAAGAAAAGTCTTTCAGAATAAATGGATCAGAAATATCGGAGGTAGCAGAAACTGAAAAATGTCCCCCCTCATTGGCATCTACATTAACTGAAAGGGTCAGGTTGTCTATAGTGCCTTCTGCGGTTACTCCAATTTTAAGATCTTTTCGAACGGGATACTCTTCCAGGTATGCGGCTACATCGAGCCTGGAAAGGGGGGTGAGATCGACATTGCCGGAGATATTCTGCTGATTTGTGAATTCGGCACTGGAACTCAGCATGGAGCGCCCCGTATTTAGAACAAGCGATTCAAGCGTAATCTGCTCTTCCATTGCAACAGCCTGCATTGACAGCTCTACGGGTGCGGGAAGCCTCCCTTCTATAAGCTTTAGCGAAAGATGGTCGAGGGAGACGAGCCAGCGGTCGGGAAACATTTCGGCATGGGTTTCTATCGCAAGATCCTGGATTTCGAGATATCCGTCGGGGAGAAGCAGGTCAGAGCGTACAGAGATGTCGGCGCGGTCTACAACAAGCCGGTCCACGGACCAGTAAAGAGGGTCGGAGTCTTCCGGTTCTTCATCAGGATCTGTTTCAGGAAGCAGTCGTTCAGCGTTCCAAACACTATCCTGGTCCTGAACAAGTGTGCCGCGCAGTCCGTCGGCACGAAGCAGATCGAGACGGTGCGGTGTTCGTATAAGGGAGGGGAGAGTGTATCTGAGCCGGAGCGTGTCGATTGCTAGAATTTCGTTCTGTTCCAAGTCACTGATGGTGATATCCGAAATGGTGAATCCGAAAAGAAGATCACCACGGATAGCGCCAATTTGAACCTCTCCGTTCAGTTGCTGATTTGCCTGTTCAACAACAATTCCGCGCGCATAATCCAGCAGCCAGTCGCTCTTGAGAGACATGCGAATGCCGGCGAAAAGCAGAACGATTACGAGAAGCGCAACGACCCACTTCAGATAGCTTTTCCGATCTTTTTTTGGTTTTGGTTCTGGCTCGTTCAAAATGCTTGTCCTATGCTAAAATGAATTCCTATGCGATCCCAGTTACTTCCTTCGTCAATATCTCTAAAACGGTTCAGGTCTTCATCAAACGGATTAATTTTGTATCCAATATCAATCCTAACCGGCCCGATGGGTGACTGATACCTCAGCCCGCCGCCTGTTCCAAACTGTATGGGGCGCTCATCCATTCTGTCGAGGGCTCTCCATACCTGTCCCCCGTCTAAAAACAGACCAAAGCCAAACCCATTGAACAGAAAGTTTAACTGTTGACGCAGCTCGAGGTTAAAAGTGAAAAGTGCCCGGCCGCCAATTGGCACAAATCCATCAAACTCTCCGTCGTCAAATGAAGCCCGTTTCGGTCCCAGTGACTGGCGTGACCAGCCGCGAACCGAGTTTGTACCACCAGAGAAAAACCTGATATTTGCCGGCAGGCTGTCAGGTTGAGTATAAAATATAGTTCCTGCATTAATTCGGCCGGCAATTGTTGTGCTATTGGATACCGGTTTGTAGTGCCTCACATCCAGCGCCAGCTTTTGAAATGAAAATGTTGCCTCACCAAATGTGCCCGATAGTTCCACCGATGGCTGGATGACCCATCCTTCCGGTTCGCGGGAGACTCCCTGGCTATAGTAGCCGGTAAAAACGAGTGAAGAAACGTTATAGCCGAGAACGGTATCGGGCAAGCTTACATCCTGCCGGCGTGAGAGCTCTTCGTTCATGGTATACTCGTAGGAGGCTGTTGCGGTTTGATTTCGTTTGAGCTGATAAATAAGGCTGTTGGTTATACCAAGCCTTAAAAGCTCAAATGCCGGCTCGAGGCGGCGCTGTCCAAAAGGGGCGGCAATGAAGCTGCTTCGTGAATTGAAAACATACGGAATGGTGTAGTCGCCGCCTACCCGCTGTTCAATGAACGATCCCCTTGCGTTAAAACCGAGCCTGTGGCCGGTTCCGCTAATATTTCGATGCTGCCAGTTCACCTGCCCGCGAAGGAGTTCTTCGCTTCCAAAACCTACCGTGGCCTGCACCGTTCGCAGAGGATTTTCTCTGACTCGTATTTGCAGATCAAGTGTTGAATCCTGCTCCTGTTCGGGAAGTGTAATTGTTGCAAACCGGAAGAGGTGATGCCCGAAAATCTGGCGCTGCGCCTCCTGAATTTTTCGCCTGTCGTAAATATCACCATCACGTATCTCCATTTCACGTCTGACGATACGGTTCGGCACGGTTTGAACGCCCTCAAATTCAAAGTTTGTGAAATAACTCTTCGTTCCGGGAGTGATCAACACTCTTACATCTGCCGCTCTTGCCAGGGTGTCGATATCTGCAACAACCTCAACATTACCCCATGGATAGCCGTTGTTTTGCAGCATTTCGAGAAATCTGCCCTCAACATCTGCTTTTCGGATAGTTTGAAAGCGCTGCCCTTCCCGAAGGTCGTGTTCCCGGATGTTGCGCTGAAATTGCGGGTTAGATTCAATATTTTCAATAACAGCCTGCGGAGCATCTATTTCTACCGTTGAAGAGGCAACCCGCATCGGTTCGCCCTCCCTGATTCTGAACACGATATTCTTCTTCCACTCTTTATTGCCTTCAGAAACGTCAACTTCCACTTGAACCTGGTCGTATCCGCGCCTTTCATAATACCTCATAATTCGTATACGGTCTCTTCTCAGCTCCATTTCATTTAGCGTGTAGTCGCTGTATCGGCGGAACAGTTTTCTGAGCAGGTTTGGACTTCGGGCAGATATGACATCCCTGAGCACGATGCTCGAATAGTTCTCATTTCCTTCAAATGAAACACTCCAGATGATGGGGTCACGGGTATCATCCTGGAAAACTGCGGCTTCAGAGTCTGAGAAACAGAATCCCAAAATAAGCAGAGCAACCAAAAATTTTAATGAGGTAGAGTTTAAGAAAATCAAGCTCTTATAGTGGATGAAGCTAATTTGTCAATACAGCAGATAAACATAAAAATAAACCGACTTACGCTAAAGCCCGGGTTGGGACATGCAATACAACGAAATACGGCATTCTGCTCGTATGAATAAAATATCAATTAATTTGAACCAATTACGTTTAAGATAATATAATTTAGCAATTCACTCTTAATATATCCTTGAACAGAGACTAAAGAGTGCCTTATGTTACGTTTCTGTTCTTCATACATTGTTCATTCAAAACCGATACAATATGTTGATTAATGTAGTGAAACGATACGCTTGATTATGAAGGTTCAGTAATTATCTTTCATTCTTTTTTCTGACCCGGTGAGTCAAACTATTTTTATTATCAATTTTTAGTGTCATGAATTTTATCAAAAAAACACACTCGTTATCTGTTCTTACTCTATTTGGACTGCTATTTTTGGCTGGTTGCGGCAATGACCGGCTGGACGATTACAGTGATTACTCATTTCAGCTTCTGAACCAGGATGGGGAAGAGGTTCTGTTTCCCGATGACTTCCGGGGTGCTCCGGTGGTGGTTGGATTTGTTTACACGAACTGCCCGGATATCTGTTCTTTTATTACATCCAATATCAAAAAAGTATACCAGGAGGGGAAGCACCCGGAAGGAACGCAGTTTGTGCTCATTACCTTTGATCCTGAGCGTGATACTCCCGAAGTGCTGCAAAACTACGCCTATGCGTTTGAGATGGATCGCGAGCCGTTTCAATTTTTGACGGGCGATACCGATACGATTGATGAACTCATGAAACGAGTAAGTGTTCGCACATCAATAAGCGACGAACGAGAGGTTGAAGGGGGAGATCCGATCTATTTTATGAGCCATTCCGATAAAATACTTCTCATCGACGACCGTTCGCGGCTGGTGTTTGATTACGGGGGCAGTATGACTCCGGTAAATATCATAGCTGAGGATCTTGAAAGAATATAGCCTGCATTATTCACAAATAGTTGATTTTATCACTTTGTCCATTAGTAAGTTACATCAAACATAGATTAAACTTTTGTTCAACGTATTGTCAGACCCTGCGAATTTTGGTGAATAATGCAGGATAGTACTACTCGCGATTTCTTTTTCACGTATTAAAACCCACGTATATGTTTAGATATTTCTCTTTTTTACTTTTACTGTTTGTACCTGTTTTGATAGCCGGCTGTCAGCAGGAGGGCGAAAGTAGTATGGAAACGGACCTTGCCGACGAAAGCGGAATTCATGTTGAAGGTGCGTGGGCCCGCCCGGCAAGTGAAGGGCGTATCAGCGCGGCCTATTTCCTGATAAGTAACTTTGAAAATGAGCCGGACGTGCTTCTGTCAGTTCAGTCTAATGTTGCGAGAAATGTTGAAGTTCATGAATCGTATGAACGGGAAGAAGGGATGATTGGTATGCGTGAGGTTCCTGATCTTGAAATACCGGCGCAGTCTACAGTTCGGTTTGAACAGGGAGGGCTGCACATCATGCTTATTCAGCTCACCCGGCAGCTGCAGGATGGCGACACGTTTGACCTGACCCTTACCTTTGAAAATTACGGGGATGTTGTTGTTAATGTTCCTGCAAGGCTCTGATGAGATTCTTAATGGATAATCCGGGTTAGAATAAAAGGTGTCGATAAAATAATTATAGCTTCCTGGTAGTTGTTATATATTATTCAGAACAAAGTGAGTCTATTGCCAAAATCAATTACATATCTTCTCTTGATTGCTCTGACCGCATTTTTAGCGGCCGGCGTATATATCTACAAACCTATATCGGGGGGCGTGACGGTACTCACGCAGGCAAAACCGTGCAGTGAACCGATGAGCTATTCAATCGGCGAAATAGATACGGGCTTTGCAATTACGCGGGATGAAGTGAAAGCTGCAGCCAAAATTGCCGCCGGTTTATGGAACAGTGACGGATCTGTGCTGCTCATTAGCCAAAGTGAGGATGCGGATTACGATGCGGATATCGTGATCAATTTTGAATACGACGAACGTCAGCAGCGGACAGATGCAGAACTGAGGTTTCGCGAAAAAATAAAGTCGGAGCAAATTCGTCTCGACCGGCGCCAAAAGGAAAACGACCAGAGAAGAGACCGGTTTGATGCAGAGACCGGGCTTTACCTTGAGCTGGCAAACCGGACAACCCGGGAGCTTAATGAGCTCAATAGCTGGGTTTCTGAGAAGAATGACGCCGGGGGATTCACAGAATCGGAGTATGAGACGTTTACTCAAAGAAAATCTGCTGTTGAGCAGAAACAGAAAAGAGTGATTGAAGAGAGAGAGAAGCTGGACGAAATGGCCGCGACGATCAACAGGGAGATTGATGAGTTAAACCTGAAATTTTCAGAAATTAATACACTTGTCGACCGGTATAATGAGGAGTTCGCAGGTGATATGAGATTTACCAAAGCAACATATCAGCGAAGAGGAAACAGGGGAGTGATAACCGTAAGCCAGTTTATGGGTAAAAGCGAGCTGGGCCTGATCCTGGTTCATGAGATGGGGCATGCACTGGGCATAGATCATCTGCAAAATCCGGAGGCAATTATGCACGGAAGAATGGGCTCACAGCAGATGTACCCTGAAATACAGATTACGGCTGAAGACCGCAGTGCTGCCGTAGCACTTTGCAGGTAGGTAGCAAATCGCAAAACTGCAGCCACTCTAACTTACAGAAAATTGAACTAATCTAATCTCTGGTCCCCCTGTTTGATATAGTATGAAATCGACCTATACTTGGTTTACGGCTATATCAAATTTTTAAAATCAACAGTTGGGATTACAGAATGCATAACTACAAATTGGAGATCAAGTGGGGGGTGCTATTCACACTGATTACACTGTTATGGATTTTTTTTGAAAGGATGATGGGCTGGCACAGTGCAAACATTGAGGAACACGCTTCGGGGTCTCTGTTTTTTGCGCTGCCGGCTATCGCTGTCTACATTGCGGCTCTGCTCGATAAAAGGAAAAACGAATTTGACGGTGTGATGACATGGAAACAGGGCTTGATGACAGGTTTTTACGTAACGGTTGTGGTCGTTCTTTTAAATCCTGTTGCACAGGTGTTGATTCACACCGTGTTCTCGCCTGATTACCTGCAAAATATGGCTGATTACTCCGTCGCCTCAGGAAACATGGAGCGAGAAGATGCCGAGGCTTATTTTAGTCTGACAAACTATATCATTCAGGGTATCGTGGGTGCGTTTTTCATGGGAGTTGTAACGTCGGCCCTTGTTGCTGTTTTTACCCGTAAAAAGCCCGCTTGAAGTTTTGCCGAAAAATGAGGTTAAGATCCAAAAAACGGGAAAGTCATTTGCATAAAATTTGTTGACTTCGCTCCATTTCCGCTCCCAATATATGAAGCAAAAAAATGCCCTGCAGCCGAATTATTCGACAGCAGGGCAAAAATAGATTAAGCGGAAAAACCTGCTTATTTAATAAGGGTCATTTTCCGCGTCAGCACAGATCCGGCGGTTTGCAGTCTGTAAATATATACGCCGCTGGATAATGAAGAAGCATCGAACTCCACCGTATGTGAGCCGGCTGACTGCATCCCCTCTTTAAGTACGGCAATCCGCTGCCCGGTCATATCAAACAGTTCGAGCTGAACAGATCCTGCATTCGGCAGCTGGTAGCTGATGATTGTGGTGGGATTGAAAGGGTTGGGATAGTTCTGGCTTAATGAAATACTTTCCGGCTGTTGTGACTCAAACTCATTGGAGTTGACAGCTTCAACGGAAACATCAATTTCAGAAATGTCGCTACCCGCTATCGTTAACTCTTCACCAGAAGAGAGCGTGTATTCATCCGGCTCGTCGCTGCCCTTGCGGTGCACCACAAACTGGAGAAGATCATCCATCGTATCGAGGTGGGTTAGCGTAAGGGATTCTCCGGGAGAACGTAATTTCAGCGTTCCTGCAACTTCAGTAATCAGGCGGGAGTCATTTACGAACCGGATGTCGAAAGCGCCATTTGGCGGCAGAGGCGGCATGCTGTAGCTGAGAAGGTCAGGTTTTTCCGGGCTGTCGAGTGAACCGCCCAGGTAAAAGATAAGTGGTTGATTGCCTTCATTGCTGATGCTAAAAGCGGCAAACCCTTCTGGTGTATCGGTTGATGATGATTGCCGTTTAAGCAGTGCATCACCATTTGCAGTAAGTGTTACTGTTCCTGCACCTGTTGTGTTAATCCAATAACCGCGTCCCGGTTCTAAAACAGTACTGGATGTGTACCCGCTGCTGTTACTATAACTCTGCAGTGAACCGTCTACAATCAATCCGGCAGTATCGACAATATCAGAAACCGCAACCGCTGTATAGGGCCCTGATATTAGATTCCATCCCTCATTCAGCGAAACTTCCAGGGAGTTTACAAAAGGGGGCTCAAATGTAAATGGTTGGGTCTCTTCGAACCTGAGCCAGTAACCTGTACCGGCAGTTAAAAGCGAGGCTTCTGAATAGACACCGTTAAAACTATAAGCGGTATTTGTTATTGAATTGGAGAAAAAATCAAAAGGGTTTATACCAGCCCCGTCTGCCGGGTAACCAATGAGCTGCCACCCTTCAGAATAACTTCCCGAAACAGTCTGCTGAATAGCGTGGTTGAGTGTGACTTCAACATTCCCACTCAAAGTCACGGAGTCTGAATCTCTCATATCAATAGTTACGGTGGAAGAATTCTCCTCATAAGTGAGAATAAAAAACCCGTCTGCGCTGTTAAACTCAGCGCTGTCCCAGGTAAACGTGACGTTTGAACCGTTGGTTGGGCGTGCGTTAATCTGCCACGTATTAGTTGATACCGTCAGGGGCTTAAATCGCTTAAAATAATCTTCTTCCCCATCGATAATTCTTGCGTCGAAGACACCGTTCGGCGGCGGTGGGGGTGCAAATTGATCTAAACCGGAGTTGAAAGCTTCAGTTGCCGATTCAGTCGTACCGGCTACAAGGTCAATGGAGCTGCCGTTTCCATCGCTCACTGTTAGCGTAAGCTGCCACTCATCTGATTGTAAAAAATCGTCTGCAAAAGCAGTTTGCAGGTTAAGAAATGAGAACAAAAGTAAGGTTAAAAATAAACGTAGTCTATTCATCAATAGGCCTCTTGTATTAATGGTAAAGTTGGTGGTTGATGTCGAATCAAATCTGAAGAGCTTCCCAGTACTTATCAAGCATATTAGTCACTCAAAGCAAGATGATAGCCAATCCTTGTGAATTATCATAGCTCAAATCGTGATTTTAATATTGTATGTTGCAATCTCTTAAGCAGGATGTTTTCTCTAATATTTGGCACTATATTTCCGTGAAAAAAGGACTATTTGTCGGCTGAATATTTCCGTAAAATCTCCATAACCTCTTTAACCGGAATAGCATCCATCTGTCTCCCGTTTTCTCCCGTCATAGATTCGGCCATAAATATGGAGTTCAGGATCGCTTCTTCCGTCGCTTCTACGGCAGCGAGAAACAGGGGCGTCATTTCTGAATTTTTCAACTCTCTGTTCGTGA
>CAZKIZ010000008.1:0-13458 GCA_964552935.1 uncultured Rhodohalobacter sp.
CGAAATCAGGTTTCTAGTGACGGTAGCTGGGTAACGATTAATGGTTATCCGTGATTGGTAGTTCCCTGTATATATACAATAAAACCTACAGCATTTTGCTTGTTTTTCAGGTTTTGAGCAGCTCAGTGGCAATCGTGAGAGTTCGATACATAAATCGAACACAGGCTTCAAAATCACCAGTCAACAGGTGTCCATTTTTGAGGATTGCTCTCACTCATGATTCCGTAAACAGCTTCAAACACATCTTCTGTGTTTGGCTTGGTAAAGTAATCACCATCACTGGCAAATGCCGTGCGGTGAGCTTTCGCCGTTAAACATTTAGCCTCAGAATCGAGGTGATAGTACCCTTTATGCTCACCGATCACTTTCTGCATCATAAATGCCGTTGCGCCGCCGGGAACGTCTTCATCAACGAAAAGAATACGATTCGTCTTTTTCAGAGACTCTACAATATTCTTTTCCCTGTCGAACGGAAGCAGCGTGCGAACGTCAATCAATTCTGCGGAGATTCCCGCTTCTTCAAGATCAGGGAGAACAGACTTAACCAAGTTAAGTGTTGAACCATACGATACGATCGTAATGTCGCTGCCTTCCTGAACTATTTTTGGAATGCCGAGAGGCACCGTGAATTCACCCAAATTTTCCGGCAGATCTTCTTTCAGACGGTACGCGTTCAGAGGTTCGATAACCAGTGCGGGGTCGTCACCCTGGAGCAGCGTGTTGTAAAATCCTGCGGCGTCGGTAAGGGTGCTTGGCACACATACGTGTACTCCGCGCAACCCGTTCAAGATTACTCCCATTGGAGAGCCTGCGTGCCATATTCCCTCGAGCCTGTGCCCGCGTGTTCTTACGATGAGTGGCGCTGCCTGTCCGCCTTTGGTTCGATAGCGGAGCGTAGCCAGATCGTCGCTCATCCCCTGAAAGCAGTAAAGCAGGTAGTCCAGGTACTGGATTTCAGCAATCGGTCGAAGACCGCGAATCGCCATTCCCATCCCCTGGCCTAAAATTGTGGCCTCGCGAATACCCGTATCGGAAACACGTGTTTCACCATACTTGTCCTGCATGCCTTCCAGGCCGAGGTTCACGTCGCCAAGCTGACCGGCATCTTCGCCAAACACCAGTGTTTCGGGGTATTTCTCGAACAGGGCATCAAAGTTATCGCGGAGAACCACCCGGCCATCAACTTTTTTAGAACTGCTGCTATATTCAGGATCTTTTTCGCCAATCAACAGCGGTGAGAAATCTGTTTCACTGAGCAGATGTGAGTTGAACAACTCCCTGTTTTCTTCTCCGAGGCCGGAGAGCCAGGTTTTGAAATCCTTCAGGGCATCAGATTCCTCTTCTCTTAAAGCCATCACAACTTTCCTTCCTATCGATACAATATCTCTTCTGTACGGGCGACTTTTCCGTGATAAGTCTTTTTTATAATTATTGAGTACTGAGACGTTTGGGTGTGCGGCAATCAAACTATCAAAGTGAGAGTCGAGCTTCTTTTTCTGATCCAGAATGGGTTGTTGAAACTCTTTCCACGCTTTTTTCTGCACCTCTTTCACCTCTTCAAGTGCCTTCTCCTCTATTACATCGAGCTTCTCGTCGGTAGAAATTTCTTCGGAGATTATCCAGGATCTGAATTGAGTAATGCAGCAGTGCTCCTCTTCCCACTCCAGCCTCTCTTCGCTCTTATATCTTTCATGAGAGCCGGAAGTAGAGTGACCCTGGGGTTGTGTGACCTCTTCAACATGAACCAGAACGGGCACGTGCTCTTCACGAGCCACATTCTCGGCCGTTTCATACGCCTCATGAAGGGCTTCATAATCCCACGCTTTCACATTGATAATTTCAAAGCCCGGCTGATTTTTCGTTCGTTTGAAACCTCTGAGAGCTATGGAAATGCTCTCTTTAACCGTCTGATATTTTTTGGAAACTGAAATTCCGTACCCGTCATCCCAAACTGATACAACGAGCGGTATTTGCAGCACACCTGCCGCATTCATCGTTTCCCAAAAATGGCCCTCAGACGTACTGGCGTCCCCAATCGTACCCCAGGCTACTTCACTTCCGTTTTTTGAAAACTTCTCGCGATCGTGCAAAAGCTCATTTTCACGATACACTTTTGAAGCCTGAGCAAGGCCAAGAAGCTTTGGCATCTGACCGGCGGTTGGCGAAAGATCAGCGGCAGTGTTTTTCATCTCTGTCTGCGCCTTCCAGGTCCCATCCTCATTCAGCAGCCGCGTTGCAAAGTGAGAGTTCATCTGCCGGCCGGCCGAATTGGGATCTTTTTCCACATCGGGGTTGGCGTAGAGCTGTGAAAAGAACTGCTCGATCGTGAGCCCATCGATCGCCATCATAAAGGTTTGATCGCGATAGTAGCCGGACCGGAAATCACCGTTTCGAAAATGCTTTGCCATTACTATTTGGGGAAGTTCTTTTCCATCACCAAAAATCCCGAACTTCGCTTTACCCGTTAGAACCTCTTTTCTACCCAGAATTGACATATGACGGCTCTTACAGGCAAGAGTATAATCATCAAGAATTTCAGTAATCCGCTTTTTCGAATATTTACTTTTCACAGTTTCTTTCATTTTCGTCATAATGCCATTTAATAATTCAGACAAGTAGTCGATTGATTTCTGTCGCACGCCGTTTTGAGCGGGAGAATAATAAGGTCTAAGCTCTGATATAACAAAGAGAGTTTTCTAATAAAACCGCTTTTCTATTCCACAAAGCCGCCTTTAGTCATGTTTAACGGATCAAGAGCCTTTTTAAGCTCGTCATCACTCAAATCCGTCATCTCTTTAGCAACATCCAGAACTGCCCTGTTTTCAGCATAGGCTTTTTTTGCGATTTTGGCAGCTTTATCATACCCGATCAAAGGATTTAAAGCCGTTACAAGTATAGGGTTTTTACCAACCATATTCTTGATTTGCTCTTCTCTTACTGTAAAAGTATTCACGGAGCGGTCAGCAAAATTAGCCGCGGCGTTCCCCAGTATCCGAATAGACTCGAGAAGGTTATGGGCTACGACAGGCAGCATCACGTTTAGCTCAAAATTACCGGCCTGTCCCCCAATCGTAATGGCAGCGTCATTGCCAATGACCTGGGCGCATACCATGGTCAGCGATTCTTCGATTACCGGATTTACTTTACCGGGCATAATAGACGAGCCTGGCTGCTGGGCTTCAAGCTGAATTTCACCGAGGCCGCTGTTGGGTCCTGAATTCATCCAGCGAAAATCGTTGCCAATTTTCATTAATCCTACAGCAATAGTCTTGAGCTGGCCGCTTAATTCTACCGGGGCATCAACCGTTGCCTGCGCCTCAAAATGATTTGATGCTTCCGCAAATTCAAGATCTGTTCTTCGGCTCATCTCTTTGGCGAACTGCTCACCAAATTCCGGACTTGTATTAATACCTGTTCCAACAGCGGTGCCCCCCTGTGGCAGCTCTTTCATTCGGCTCAAAGCAGATTCAATTCGTTCAATTCCAAGCTCTACCTGCCGTGCGTATCCGCTGAATTCCTGCTGTATAGTTACCGGCATTGCATCCATCAAATGCGTTCGGCCCGTCTTCACCACATGCTTTAATTCCTCTCCCTTTTTCTGAAATGTAGAGTGAAGATGTTTCAGAGCCGGTATAAGCTCTTCGTTGGAAGCCGTTACAGCGGCAACGCGAATAGCGGTGGGAATTACGTCGTTAGAGCTCTGCCCAAAATTCACGTGGTCGTTGGGATGTATCGGTCCGTTACTGCCGTTGTAAAATTCATTAGCACGCCTCGATATAATTTCATTGGCGTTCATGTTTGTAGACGTTCCCGATCCGGTCTGAAAAATATCCACCACAAAATCGTGGTCAAATTTCCCATCGGCTACTTCCCTGGCTGCTTTCTGGATCGCGTTTGATATCTCCGTATCCAGAAGGCCTAATTCTGCATTTACATGGGCGGCAACAGCTTTTACACGGCCCAGCGCCGCTATAAATTCACGGCTGAAGGTGAGGTTACTAATTGGAAAATTGTCGAAAGCCCGCTGAGTCTGGGCACCGTAATACGCATTTTCCGGAACACGAACGTCGCCCATGGAATCTTTTTCTACTCGATAATCACTCATCTTCTGATAAAGTTAATTCAGGTTTTTGTGAGACCTGAATATACGATTTTTACCGCTCAATCAGAAAAGGAGGCTTCTATCGGGAGAGAGGTTTCGTGTACATTCGGTAGGTTTTCTCGAGCTCGCCACCTATTTTTTCGGCTACACGGTTCATGTGCACATTACTCTCAAGGATCCAGCCAATTTCTGAGGCGTATTTATTGTATTTGAGTCCGTTTTCGATGGACTCACGATGCAGCAGCGCATCGATTCCTTTCCCTTGATATTCCGGCAATACTCCCATCAGTGCGGTGCGGATGCGAGTAATATTTTTTCGCCTCCAAAGGATTTTTATTAGTCCCGTGGGAAAGAGTGTGCCGTCGAGGTCTTTCAGGATTTCGTTATAGTCGGGCAGGGCAACGGAAAAAGCTACGGGTTCCCCTTTAATTTCCGCTATATGTGCATAATTTGGGTCTACAATTGTTTTCAAATCTTTAGCCAGGTAATCGAACTCTTCCGTACTCAGCGGAATAAACCCCCAGTTGTCTTTCCAGGCGGCGTTAAAAATCTTCTGTATAATCAGAATCTCCTCTTTTATCTTTTTGAGGCGAATTTTCCTGATATGTATATCCGGCAGACGTTTCCGGACAATCTGGGTAGCGCGATTCATCCTGTCCCGGTTCACGTTGTCCTGGTTGACATCGTAAGTAAACAGATCCATCTCTTTTTCAAAGCCAACAGTTTTCAGGAGTGAGTCATAATACTCTTTATTATAGGGCATCAAAATGGAAGGATATTTTGTGAAACCACTCACAAGGACACCTATTTCGTCCATCATACCGGGGTTTGCCGGGCCCATCACCTCTTCCATTCCTCTCGATTTCAGCCAGTCTTCAACTACCTTAAACATAAGAGTTGCGGTCTGGTGCCGGTTGATGCACTCAAAAAACCCAAAGAAGCCTGTCTTCGTATTGTGGTACTCGTTGTATCGATAGTCGATAATGGCTGCAACCCTGCCCACCAGTTTATCATTATGGTAGGCGAGAAACAGCTCTATATCAGCGTTCTTAAAGAAGGGATTTTTGTCTGTATTGAGCAGCTTTTTCTGCTCAATTTTAAGCGGAGGCACCCAGTATTTGTCTTCACTATAGTGAGAATAGGGGAATTCAAGGAACTGCTTTTTCTCCTCTTTCGACTCAACTACAGTAACTGCATCGGTGCTCGCTTTGTTTTCCACCTTTATTAATCCTGGTTGACTAATGAACGGCCGTTTGAATCTATGATCCCGCGATTGATGCCCACTTTGCGGAATGCACTTAAAATTTTATCGAGATGCTCATCGGTATGGGTTGCCATGTAGCTTGTTCTGAGCAGCGCCTGGTTTTGAGGTACTGCCGGAGGTACTACGGCATTGGAATAGACGCCTTCTTCAAAAAGTTCTTTCCAGAATTTGAAGCAATCGAACATATCGCCAATCACTACAGGAATAATCGGTGTCTGGCTGGTCCATACGTTAAAACCGAGGTTGCGAAGTTCTGTTCGCATGTACGTGGAAATTTCATCCAGCCTTTCAAGTCTCCACGGCTCTTCCTGCAATATTTCAAGAGATTTCAACACGGTTGCCACGTTTGCGGGCGGCATACTTGCACTGAAGATGTGCGCGGGTGAATGGTGGCGGATATACTCAATCACTTCTCTGTCTCCTACAAGAAATCCACCAAGTGATGCAAATGATTTAGAGAATGTACCACTGATGAGATCAACTTCATCCGTCAAATCAAAAACAGAGGCCGATCCCCTGCCGCCATCACCAATCACGCCGATAGCGTGGGCATCATCGAGATATAAACCTGCGTTAAACTCTTTTGCAAGCGCCACGAGATTTGGTACGTCAGCTATTACACCTGACATGGAAAATACACCGTCCGTTACAATAATTTTTCCAACGTCAGGGTCTGCTTTTTCGAGCATCTCCCTCAGGTGATCCATATCGTTATGGCGATACCGAACGGTTTTAGCATTTGAGGCCTGCGTACCCACAACAATACAGGCGTGGTTATCGCGGTCGGAAAAAATTAAATCATTGCGTCCGGCGATTGTTTGAATTGAACCCTCGTTCGTTTGATACCCGGTACTAAACAGAACACAGGACTCTTTACCCATGAATTCCGCAAGTTTGTCCTCAAGTTCAAGATGAAGATCCAGGGTACCGTTCAAATATCGTGAACCTGTGCATCCGGTTCCATAAACCGATAGTACACTTTTTGCGGCCTCAATAGTCCTGGGATCGTTTGTCAGACCCAGGTAATTGTTTGATCCGGCCATGATTACTTCACGGCCTTCAATTTGGACCGTAGTTCCGTCCGTAGCCTGAAGAGGTTTAAAATATGGGTATAAACCCATCGCTTTAATCTCATCTGCCTTGGTGAAATCGTAGGCTTTTTTAAAAATTTTTTGGTGCTGCTTTATATCGGCTCCAGATTGACCCATTATATTGTTTTACTTTAGACTTTGGCAAACAACAAATATACCTAGTATTAAGGTTCCATCAAATTATCAACAACAGAAGATTAACTCCGATTCTTTACATCCTCAAGAAAATTCAAATATTGTGAGATCACGTAATCCCAACTGAACTTTTCGAGAACAAACTTCTTTGAGCTTTTTGATAGCTCAGGCAGCTCATACTTAAGTACTTCGTCTATTTTTAAGGCGAACTCATTGGCATTTTCAGGCTGAACCCGATATCCATTGACACCCTGCTCTATTACATCTTTTATTCCTTCAAGATTCGATGCAACAGCAGGAACTTCAGAACTGTTCGCTTCAAGAAGCACAATTCCAAATCCCTCCATGTCGCCCTCTACAGGAATGTTTGGCATAACGAACAGATCTGCTGCCGCGTATGCCGCCTCCAGCATTTCATCGGGCTGCCGGCCGGCAAGTATAACTTTACTACTGTTTTTGCTAACTTCAAGTGACTGTTTTATCGCTTCTGATTCGGGCCCCTCTCCAATCATAAGCAGTAACACATCACTTTCTATTCGATCCAGTACATTCTCTATAAACCATTGGTGGCCTTTTCGCTTTACCTGTCGCCCCACCGTAAGTAACAAAAAACTACTGCTTAAATCTACGTCGAATTTCTCCTCAATTTTTTTTCGCGCTTTCGCTTTATCATCCGCACTTTTTTCTGCCACGTTGTTCAAAAATCCATTTGGAAGAGCCACTCCTATAGCGGGATCCATCCCCCTTTCAATGCACGCATCCCTGGTTGCGGATGACACAGATATAACACCCTGCAGATTCCTGAACACCGTTGGCAGATAGTATTGATAAATTGAGAAGGGAAGAGTTACGTCCTGTCCGTGATTGATGGTAACGCAGGGTACTTTGGGCTTAACTGGCAAAAATGGAATAGCACCGGCCGTAACCATCGATGAAAACAGGACCACATCGGGCTTGAATTTTTTTACTTCTGATGGAATTCTCCATAGTAGACTCACGAGAAAAAAGAAGGTCTTTAAACCGATGCCCTTCCACGAGGTTTTTTGAAGAATAGTCTCTATTTCAACATCCGGCCTCGATTTTAACGTAGTCAGCATTTGAACACTTACGTTTTGCATGCCGCCTATGCTTTCCATCGGCTGATTGTCCGGAGGATGCGAATGTGATATGTATAATATTTTCACTGTATGACCTGCAGTTCTGCTAACTCGTAATATTTTTTCAAAAGCCCGCTGTTTATCTTCTCCCACGTATATTCAGCAGATTTTTTGATGGATT
Source organism: uncultured Rhodohalobacter sp. (assembly GCA_964552935.1). GTDB lineage: Bacteria > Bacteroidota > Rhodothermia > Balneolales > Balneolaceae > SW132. Next base: position 7,871 of record CAZKIZ010000008.1, read on the forward strand.
CTTCAGACATACGACCTCTCAGCTGAGCGTCGTTCAAAAGCTTTTCTCCATATTCATAAAACGCCTGTTCGTTTTCAACAGATGCTCTGAATCCATTTTCTCCATGACTCACCAAAGATTTACTGCCCGCCGCATCAGCCACAAGACAGGGCAGTCCGCTCGCCATCGCCTCAAGCGTTACGTTTCCAAAGGTCTCTGTATCTGAAGGGAAGAAGAAGATATCGCTGCTCGCGTAGGATACAGCAAGCTCATTTCCTGTCAGGAATCCTGTGAACACGGAGTTGGGAAGGAGCTCCTTCATCTCTTCCATTGCCGGCCCGTCCCCTACGACGAGCGATTTGACGTTATTAAATTCAGCTTCAAGACGGCGAACAATGTCAGCATAAAGCTTCAGGTTCTTTTCCCATACAAGCCGCGACACGAACGTAATGACTACATCATCATCTTCGAACCCCTTTTCGCGCCTCCACTTCAGGTCTCTTCTTTCGGGATTAAATTGATTCGTATCAACGCCCCGAGCCCAAATATGCAGAGTATCTCCTTCAGAACCGATACCGTGCTCTTTCAACTCTTCGGCCATTGAGTTTGTAGGAACGTAAATTTGATTGCAGTAGCTGTAAAACCAGCGCAAATATCGCCAGCCAAGCGATTCGGCAAACTGCAGTTTGTAGTACTTTAAATAGCTTGTAAAATGGGTGTGGTAGGATGACACGAGCGGGACATTATGCTGACGTGCCCAGCGGTGTGCCTGAAATCCCAGAACATCCGGTGTGGCAATATGGATGATGTCAGGATCAAAATCCTGGAGCCTGTTTTTTTCCACAGCCGGAAAACCGATTGTAATTCGATATTCGGGCCTTCCGGGAGCCTTTAATGATGGCACAGGCACCAGTGTTCCTGCATGGTCAAGAGGCGGATTCTTTACCGTCGGACCAAACACCAAAACATCAATACCCGCTTTTTCCAGGTAATCGACCCATCGGTTCAGAGTGAGCGATACGCCATCTCTTATGTGATTATAATTGCCGGTAAAAAGGGCAACCTTCAAATTACTCATGCAGTTTTCTATGCAGCGTTCAACTTTGTATCTTATTCTGTATACATTTCTACAGATTTATTACAGCCACATAATATACAATTAAATGAAAGCATTTGTTACCGGTGGTACGGGTTTTATTGGAAGTCACCTGGCAGACCGTCTGATCAAATCTGAAGAGTTTGATGAAGTTAAGTGCCTGGTACGCTCATCTGAGAAATGGCTTGAAGGCAAACCCGTTACCGTTGTGAAAGGTGACTTAAACAACCTGCCCGTCTTACAAGAGGCGCTCACCGATGTAGACGTCATTTTTCATCTTGCAGGAGTTGTTTCCGCACCAACAAAAGATCAGTTTGTACGGGCCAATGTTGATGCCACAGAAAATCTAATCCGGATTGCCAACAAAACAGGAATATCCAATATCGTAATTCTCTCCTCTTTGGCGGCGGCCGGTCCAAGCAACGGCTTGCCAAAAACAGAGCTGGACCCTATGCAGCCCGTGAGCATTTATGGAGAGTCGAAAATGCTTATGGAGGAGAAGATCAGGGAAACGGCGGGCAGCGAAATGTCAATAAAAGTTCTCCGGCCTCCGGCTGTTTACGGTCCGAGAGAGGATCAAATTTACACACTTTTCAAAATTATGACGTACGGCGTCACTCCAATTGTAGGAGATGGTACATCGCCAAAACTCTCCATGGTATATGTAGCTGATGTGATCAGCGGAATCGAAAAAGCGGCAAAACTGGACACTAAAGGTATCCACACCTATTTTATCTCCGGTCAAATAACCTGCTGGAAGGAAATCAAGCAGATTTCTGAAACTGTGCTGGGTAAGAAAAGCATCGCTCTGAAGCTGCCTCCGGGGCTTGTGAAAAAAGTTGCCGGTTTTATAGAAACAACTGCATCATTATTTGGTTCATATCCCGTTGTTAACCGTGAAAAAGCCCGCGAAATGGTTTTAGAGTGGACCTGCAGTTACGGTAAAGCTGAAAATGAGCTGGGATATCAGCCGCAGGTTACTCTCGAGGAAGGCATTTCCCGAACACTCCACTGGTATAAAAAAAATAACTGGCTCTAAGATCTATGAAACAGATAATCGCTCTTTCTTTTCTGCTCTGTTCAACGTTAATGTTTTTCAGTGAGAACGTCTATTCTCAATGGAATCACGACATAACAAATGAATTTGAGATTCCGGATATACTGGATGTGGAAAGTTCTGAATCTCACCTGTATGTCCTCTCTGAGAGTGAAGGCCTCGTTGTATTCAGGGCATACGAAGATTCGCTTCAATGGCTCTACTCCTCAACCGGAATGCAGAGGCGCGGCAATCAGCTGCATGCTGATATCCGCTTCGCTTACCTTTACGGCAATGGAAGAAGGCTCACCGTTATTGAACCGACGTCGGTACTGGGTGTCTACTCCTCCACTGTTCTGCCTGAAGCCCCCCGGTCAACACGCCGAATCGGCAATAATCTTTACATCGTGATGCAAAACGGAACTTTAGGCTCATTAAGCCTTGAAACTCCGGAAAGTGTGGATAGTGCCCCTGATCCGGTTGACCCCGACAGGCTGGCAAACAGAACTGTAAATGACCTTGCTACAGACGACAACAGAATTCTATATGTGCTAAGCGACAACTCTGTTGTGGATGTCTACAGGTTCAGTTCCAGCGATAACACTCTTAACCACGAAGAGAGTGTAGAGCTGAGCAGCTCTATCGACAAAATATTTTTTACCGGCAGCGAATTGATTGGAGCAAACAGCAGCGGTGATATTTTCCTGATTGACTCCGACGGGCAGACCCGGCAGCAAAACAATGTTGAGGAACAAGCCGTTAAGCTCAGTTTTTGGAATGATGAAGTTGTGGTTCGCACGTCTGACAACCGTCTATGGATTGGAACGCTCGGCGACGAGCTGACAAACTGGAAGCAGAACGAAAGAGCCGGCAACCATTTCACAGTAAATAAAAACCGCCTCTATGTATCTGAGTCAAATTCTCTGTTTCCAGTGATTGCAACGCGTGAGAGCAGAGCCGCTGGCAGGTCTGGGGCAGATTCAGAAGCTGACCGGTTCGCAATCAAACAGATTGAAACCGTTACGGTTCCGTTTCCTAAGCCTCTTCTTTTACCCCTGGAAATAGAAGGGTATGACGGGGATGTCTCCGGTATCACATTTAGTGCTGAAAGCTCTCTCAGCAATATCAGAATCCGCGGAAATTCGCTTGTTTGGCAGCCATCCGCTAACAATACCGGACGACATCAAATAGAAGTAACCGCAACTACACCTTCCGGTAAAAGCGCAATTATGGAGTTTACGGTCGACGTCAGGCCGTTTAATGCTCCTCCGCGCTTTACCCCCACCCGGACGCAAACGCTGGCAGCTGATGAGGAGTTTGAGCTTGAAATATCTGCTTTCGATCCCGACGGTACGCACCCCGATCTGATCCGCTACCTTGGAGTAGACCTGCCTTCAGGAGCCTCACTCAATGAGCAGACCGGTATGTTCAGATGGGAACCCTCTATTCGACAGGTTGGATCTCACAAGTTTCGCGTCATTGCAACTGATCAGTTTGGAGCGGCAGCATCACAGGAGTTTGAACTGCGCGTGGTTGAGGTTGAAGAAGGCGAAGAACCGCAGCTCGATAACCTGATTGATTCACAGTGACAGATTTTCCCGTTAAGACGCTGCTCGACTGGTACCAGAAGAATAAACGAACGATGCCCTGGCGCGAAACATCTGACCCCTACCGGATCTGGATTTCAGAAATCATGCTGCAGCAGACCCGCGTTGATACGGTCATTCCGTATTATAATCGCTTCATGGACGCCTTCCCTGCTATTGAAAAGCTTGCCGGGGCAGATCAGCAGCAGGTTCTTAAAATCTGGGAAGGTCTTGGGTACTACAGCCGGGCCCGGAATATGCATCACGCCGCAAAAGATGTCGTTAACCGTCTTGAAGGAAACTTTCCGACTAACTACAACGAACTGCTGAAGCTGAAAGGAATCGGCCCGTACACGGCAGCCGCCATCAGCAGTATCGCCTTCAACGAAAAACAGGCGGTAGTAGACGGCAATGTGATTCGGGTCTTAAGCCGATATTACGGTATTGAAGAGGATGTCAGAAAAACCTCTGTAAAAAAGAGTATTCAGCAGTTTGCAGATGAAATTATTCCGGCTAAAAAGCCCGGTGATTTTAACCAGGCCGTCATGGAGCTCGGCGCCACAGTGTGTACTCCTAAAAATCCTGAGTGCGGCAGCTGCCCCCTTTCTACGCAATGCGCTGCATACAATTCTGCACAGACTAATACGATTCCGTATAAATCTCCCAAAAAGAAAGTGCCACACCATCAGATTGGTGTTGGAATGATTACGGATTCCAGCCATCGCATGCTTATCGCTCTGCGCCCCGATGATGTGATGCTCGGCGGACTGTGGGAATTCCCCGGGGGTAAACAGAAGAAGAACGAATCGATCGAGAAAACGGTGGAGCGCGAACTCAAAGAAGAGCTCGGTGTAGATGTAAACGTCAATAACAAATTTATGCAGCTGAAACACGCATACTCCCATTTCAAGATCACACTTCACGCCTACTGGTGCACAATTGAAAGCGGTACGCCGGAACCCCGCTCAAGCAATGGACTTAAATGGGTTTCCCTTGATGAAATTGATGAGTATCCATTCCCAAAGGCGAATAAAGTGCTGATCGAGAAGCTGCTGGAAAATGGAACTCAAATTCCGTCTGGAAAAGAGCTCTCATGAGTATCAGGCCCGCCCTCAGACAACGTTCACGTAAAGCACTTCTTCAGCTTAAGCCCATACTTGATGAGATAAACAACCGGGTAGAGCAGCCGGACTACATACCTCTCGATCCGGTTCAGTTTATGCACGCATTCGAAGAGAAAAAAGATAAAGAGATAGCCGGTTTCCTTGCGGCAACGATGGCCTGGGGCAGACGCGATATTGTGGTTTCAAAAGTGGACAATCTGCTGCAGAGAATGGACTACGCACCGCATAATTTTGTCATGAACTATGATCAGCAGATGTACGGACGCTTGCGGGCGTTTAAACACCGCACATTTAAGCCGATCGATATTCACGGACTAATCTTGACCCTCCGAGAAATTTACATGAGCTATCCTGATTTTGAATCGTTCTGGAAAGAGTGCTACGATAGCGGAAAAGATCAAAATCGCCCGTTCCTTGCTATCTTTAACGAGCGTTTTTTCAGTTTTAGCCCCGACCTTGCCGAACGTACACGCAAACATGTTTCAAATCCCGAGAACGGCAGTCCCTGTAAACGGCTCTATATGTTTTTACGCTGGACGATTCGAAAAGACAGCCCCGTTGATCCGGGTATCTGGTCTTTCATGCCGCCGTCTGAACTCATGATTCCACTTGACGTCCACGTTGCCCGCCAGGCCAGGAAGTTCGGACTGCTCACGCGCCGATCAAATGATTGGAAAACAGTAAACCAGCTTACAAATACACTTTCAGTGCTCAATCCCGAAGATCCTGCCAGATACGACTACGCCTTGTTTGGAATAGGTGCCCTG
>CAZKIZ010000008.1:13558-20795 GCA_964552935.1 uncultured Rhodohalobacter sp.
CAATCCCGAAGATCCTGCCAGATACGACTACGCCTTGTTTGGAATAGGTGCCCTGCATTACGATCTCCCGTTGAAATTTCACCTGAATAAAGTGTGAATCAATTTACTGAGAGCTAAAATCATTGCACTTATCTTCGTGAATGATATGAGTTACGCTGATAGCTCAGATAGCCGATTGACCGCAAAAAGCACATAACCGATCACGGCAGACATGAAACCAGTGATAATCACATAAATCACATACCCGGTTATGTAAGCTGAGAGAATCCTGATCCAGTCCATAAACGAATCCACATCGAAATAGAGTCTGTAGATCCACAAGATAACTCCGGCAACGACCATTGCAGGTAGCGTGGAGTTCATGAACGGATCGAGCAGGGACTCGCCTGAGAACTGCCAAACCGGAATCAAAAGCGGCAAAGCAACAAAGGATGCTCCCACAGCGTATGTATTGATAATAATTTTATCAAAAAAACCGCCGGTCTTGCCGCGCAAAAAGAGCATGCTTCCTCCGGCCAGTGAAATGATCAGCACAAAAACCATTGATAGCGGCAAAAACTGAGTAGCCGCACGCACCGATGCAACCTGGGTCCACTCGGCCAGTTGACGCAGATCCTCATTCTCAGAAACGGCCTCATCAACCTGCACATTGAAGCTGAAATCTCCGATAAGTGTGTTCAGCGCAACAACGATAATTGCCCCGGTTAAACAGAAGAGAAACGGGTGGGTGTATTGATCTCTGCTCTCGCTCAGAAAGGAATCGATCACCTGTCGGGGTTCTGTGAAAAGTGAGCGTATGGTATGGATATATTTTTTCACTTCAGTACGGTTTTAAAGCAGGTTATTGCTGATTACATAACCGGTTTTTATTATGAAATTTTTTAATGTCACAGGCTGTTATAGAAGTAATAAATGCCTATATTAGGAATCTGTCAACAAATATAAACTACACAAAAGATATGATTGGAGTAAACGTAAAAGATAACGAAAGCATTGACCGCGCAATTAACCGTTTCAAGAAGATGGTTACACGCTCGAGGCTTTTGAACGAATTTAAAGATCGCCAGCAGTATACAAAGCCTTCTGAAGAACGTCGTGAGGCTCTGAAAAAGAGCGTACGTGAAGAACGTCGTCGTCAGAGAGAGAATTACTAAGGCTTTATTTTTTATCTATTTGCGAGATATACGTTCGTTCTATGAGCTCAATATCCGCATCTGAAAAGAGCTTGCCGGGAGGCGCGACCACCGATTTTATACCCATTTTCTCAGCCTCCCGAATTCTCTGCTCCCTGTACCGAACACTTCTTATCTCACCGCCAAGTCCCACTTCCCCAATAAACACCGCCCGTTTTTTTATCGGCTGATCTTTGATGCTTGAGGATAGCGCTGCAATAACGGCCAAATCTGCGGCAGGATCAGATATTTTAAGTCCGCCCGCTACATTCAGGTACACATCCTGACCGGCAAATGATATCCCGCCCCTTTTTTCAAGCACCGCTATCAGGAGCGACATTCTTCGCTGATCAAACCCGTTTGCTGTTCGCTGCGGAGTACTGTAGCTGCTTCCGGTTACAAGGGCCTGTACTTCTACCAGAATAGGGCGTGATCCCTCCATTACGCATGTAATACAATTTCCGCTCACAGTTGTGTCCAGGTCCGATAAGAACAGTTCTGAAGGATTGGGCACTTCAATCAGACCGTCCTGCTTCATTTCAAAAACGCCAACTTCCTGCGCGGGGCCAAACCGGTTTTTTACGCTGCGCAGCAGCCTATGCACCTGACTCTGATTCCCCTCAAAGTGGAGTACGGTGTCGACCATATGCTCCAGAATTCTGGGCCCTGCAATGTCTCCCTCCTTGGTAACGTGACCGATCATCAGTGTGGTAATTCCCTCTCTCTTGGCGAGCTGCTGAAACATGGCTGAACATTCCCGCACCTGCTGTACGGAACCGGGTAGTGATGTAAGATTTGAACTGTAAACGGTCTGGATAGAATCGATCACCAGCAGTGCAGGCTTCAGCTTTCGGGCCTGTGCAATCACCGAATCGATATCGGAATTGGAGTAGATGTAGAGTTTATCACCTGCAATGCCAAGCCGTGCGGCCCGCTGTTTTATTTGTGAGGGGGACTCTTCGCCGGCTACGTACAGAATGGTCCAGTCCGGTTTGGTTTTAGAGAGCTGAAGCATCAGCGTACTTTTGCCAATACCGGGATCGCCTCCTAAAAGCAGAAAAGACCCTTTCACGATTCCGCCGCCCAGCACACGGTCAAGTTCCGTTATCCCCGTGGGCTGACGATCGTGCTCGTTGCTTTGAACCGACGTCAGCGGAACGGCATCCGGCTCATAATCATCCGTGCTGATGTCTACCTTGTTCTTCTGACTCTTTTTTTTCTGCTCAACCTTCTCTTCAAACGTATGCCATTCACTGCATGACGGACAAACTCCAAGCCATTTAGGTGAACTGTAATCGCAGTTGCTGCATACGAAGGTAACTTTCTGTTTTGCCATTATAGCTCATTCTTGTTTACGTCTGTTTGATCCGATGATTCTTTTACTTCTACCACTTTGTGGTTTACGTACCATGCCGTTGCGATGATAACAAATCCAATACTTATATAGTATGTGATGATCCGCCACACAAAAACTGCAAGGCCAACAAACGATGTGCGGTCAATAAGCGGACCTAAGAATATTGCAAAAAGCCCCTCTACTCCACCCGATCCGCCCGGGGTTGGAATAATCAAAAATGCCAGGTTCATGGATAGACTCCTGAGGACAAGAAGCACTTCGGGTCCCGGCAGCAGGCTCAAAATAACAATCACAGGAAGGGCTACCCTGCAAAGCCAGCTCATGGTTGAGAAGAAAAACGCTTTCAAAAAAAAGTTAAGCGGTTTCTTTCTAAGCGCATAAGAATATCCCTCCAGGCTTTCCGCTTCTGTGCTCATTCGTTCTGAAAATCGATTGAGGTACGGCCATTTAAATACCCAGTTCACCACTTTTTTCATGGAAGAAGGATTCACGATGAGCCCGTAGGTAAGAAAACCGCCATAGAGCAGAAGGCCGCAATAAATCATCACCATCGTGAGGTTACCGACAAATCCAATCTCGGGGGGCAAAACCTGGTAATAGAATCCGGCAAGAATAAGAATAGGAACAGCAAGAGCGTACCAGAACTGATCGAGGAGTACGCCATAAAGAACAATAGCCGATGATTTGCCAAGTTTTATGCCTTCACGCGTCATTGCATAGGTAGCTACCGGAGCACCGCCAATGGTTGACGGAGTTACGGCGGAAGCGAAATCCCAAGTAAGTGCAATTCGCATGCTGGCCATCCAGCCAATTTCTTTGTCAGCCAGGTATCGTAATTTAGCGGCAGAAAAGTAGACCTTCAGAAGCATCACGCCTATCGCGATAAACAGCCCGGGAAGGCGTTTGGGGGCTAAATGATCGAGTACGCCCGGGGTGTACGTCAGGTAAATTACAATCCCCATGCTTACAACGCTCAAAGCGATGGAAATCGCGAGGTATTTAAATGAGATCAGGCTTTTTGACGTGCTCTCGGTATGTAGTTCTGCGGCAGGCAAATAGTAATTTTCTTAATTCTCAGCTCCAATTCAGATACCGTGGGCGAACCATATATAAAAAGCACCTCTTGCTTTATAACAAGAGGTGCTTGTAATGCAAAGTATCAGGCTATGGTAATCTCATCATTGAGATATACATCCTGAATGAAATTGAGGAGCTTTACTCCCTCTTCCATTGGACGCTGAAATGCTTTTCGGCCGCTGATGAGGCCCATTCCGCCGGCTCGTTTATTGATCACGGCCGTTTTAACCGCAGCAGCGAAATCATCCTTTCCGGATGCGCCGCCTGAATTAATCAATCCCGCACGGCCCATATAACCGTTGGCTACCTGGTAGCGGGTCAGATCGATCAGGTTGTCTGATGTCAGCTCAGAATAGATTCGCTCATCAAGTTTACCGTAAGAAGATTCTCCGGTGTTGAGCGCCTTAAATCCGCCGTTATTTGCAGGCAGTTTCTGCTTCACAATATCGGCACCAATTGTGGCTCCAATGTGGTTAGCTTGCCCGGTCAGGTCAGCAGAGGAGTGATAGTCAACACCGTCTACTTCAAATGCTGAATTTCGGGTGTAGCACCACAGTACCGTTGCCATTCCGAGATCGTGGGCATATTCAAATGCGCGCGCCACTTCAACAATCTGACGGCTCGACTCTTCAGAACCGAAGTAGATCGTTGCACCAACAGCAGCCGCTCCCATATCATACGCCTTGTCGATCGATCCAAACATAATCTGATCGTACGTATTTGGAAATGTGAGCAGTTCGTTGTGGTTAATTTTAACCAGGAAAGGAATTTTGTGAGCATACTTACGGGATACAGACGCAAGTACTCCAAAAGTTGAAGCAACAGCATTACAGCCGCCTTCAATGGCAAGTTCAACGATATTTTCGGGGTCGAAATACTTTGGGTTCTTCGCAAATGATGCGCCGGCACTGTGCTCTATTCCCTGGTCGACGGGCAAAATCGACATATATCCCGTTCCGGCCAGACGCCCATTGTTAAATAGTCTTTCAAGATTTCCGAGTACCCGGTTATTTCTGTCTGAATGATACCAAACACTGTCAACGTATGAATCGGTTGGAAGATGAAGGTCCTCTTTCGGAATCGTTTTGCAAACGTGACTCAAAAGAGTATCTGCATCTTTACCTAAAAGTTCTTCAATTCCGGTTTTAGCAAGTGCCATGTGTAAGCTCCCGTTACTTTTATTAATGTTAGTGTAATTTTTAGAATATACGTTATCAAACGTCAAATGGCTATTGGAACTGGCCATCGAACCGCTTCCAAATCCATTCTGTTTCTGAATAGACGAAAAATGATGGTTTACAGCTAAAAAAACCATATTTTTATACCTTTAACACCACTTATTTAAGTTTATTTTTAGTTTCAGAGACCTTATCAATGAATATCCAGAATATCATACTGCCTGACAGCGCACTATTTTTAGCCCCAATGGAAGATGTAACAGATTCTCCCTTCCGGCAGATCTGCAAGCAAAAAGGGGCAGACATGGTTTACACAGAATTTATCAGTTCTGAGGCGATCATCCGCGATTCAGATATTGCCCAGCATAAAATGTCGTTCGAAGAAGTTGAGCGGCCGTTTGGTATACAGATTTTTGGCGGTCGCGAGGAGGCAATGGAGGGCGCAACCAAAGTTGCCAGGGCGAACAATCCCGATCTTATCGATATCAATTTTGGATGCCCAGTCTACAAGATCGTAAAAAAGGGAGCCGGTGCAGGCTGCCTGAAAGACTTGGATATGATGGAGCGAATGGCCGGAACCGTGGTCGATGCCGCAGGTGATACTCCCGTGACGGTTAAGACGCGCCTGGGCTGGGACGATTCTACGATCCGAATTCGTGAAGTGGGCCTGATGCTTCAGCGGGTGGGCGTAAAAGCTCTTACGGTACACGCCCGCACACGCGCTCAGAAATATAAAGGAGATGCGCGATGGGAATACCTGAAGCACCTGAAAGATACGCCCGGGCTTGAAATCCCGATTATTGGCAATGGAGATGTAGACTCCCCGCATCAAGCCAAAAAAATGCTTGATGAAACCGGAGTTGACGGAGTGATGATCGGCCGGGGCGCTATTGGTAATCCATGGATTTTTGAACAGACAAAAGAGTTCCTGTCAACGGGCGAACTGCTGCCGGATCCCACCATTCAGGAGCGGCTTGCCCTTTGTGCAGAACAGCTCAGGCTTTCCGTTGCCCACCATGGCGAGCGATACGGAGTCATTATCATGAAAAAACATTACGGTCAGTATCTGAAAGGGATTCGAAACGGTAAAAAACTTCGCTCTGCTATCATGCAGGAGAAAGAGATGCAGCCGGTACTTGAGCTGCTGCTCAATTTTAAGGAAGAAGAGCTCTACGCGGTTGCATGATTCGAAGCCGGGGTGCGGTTAAAAATCCCTCACCTCGATCTTTATTCCGGCACAAACTGCGTTACGCAAACCGCTTTAGCGACGTTGACTTCCATACCGGTAAAATCCAGCTCACCGGTCTCCTGATCTCTGCGGAAAACCACCACGTGATCGTTATCGCGGTTGGCAACAATCAGAAACTCTCCCTTCTCATCAATCATGAAATTTCTTGGATGACTTCCCACAGTTGATTCATGGCCCACAACGGAAATCTCCCCGCTCTCATCGTCTATCGAATAGATGGCGATCAGATCTTCACCGCGAACAGACACATACAGAAACTGACCGTCCGGTGATATGTGAATATCCGCGCCCGACATTGAGTCCCGGCGATCAACTCCTTCAGGAAGCAGACTCAGCCGCTGAATTTGATCCAGCGATCCGTTTTCCGGGTCAACTTTCAGTACAGCAATGGTAACGCTCAGCTCTTCAACAGAATAGGCGAACTCTCCATTTTGGTGGATGGTAAAATGCCTCGGACCTGAACCCGGCTCATTTTCAAAAAACGGCACTTCTGCAGCTGAAAGCTCTCCCGTTTCACGATCCACCTCGTATATCCTGATCTGATCGATGCCGAGATCAGAAACGTAAATGAAGCGGCCATCCTGCGACGGTATCACCGAGTGCACATGCGGACCCTGCTGCCGCTGTTCGTTTACGCTGCTGCCCTCATGCTGCACAATATCAACGGCTTCAGAAACAGATCCGTCCTCACTGACCCTGTACACCACCAGGTTTCCTTCGCTGTAATTGGAGACGTATACAAAGTCTCCCAGCGGATCAACGCTAACATGCGCCGTTCCCCTTCCGAGCACGGACCGTTCTTTCAGCAGCTCCAGCATACCCGTCTCTCCATCAATACTGTAGGCTGACAAGGTGCCGTAAGGTTCTTCATCAGAAAAAGGATCATCGCTCACTGAATAGAGAACTCTTTTTTCGGGGTGAATCGCCTGGAAGTTTGGACCTTCACGGTTCGATACGGTTTGAATTTCATCTAAATCACCGGTGATGCGGTCGAACTGAAAAACGTGAAGTCCGTCATTCTCATCATCGGGAAATGTTCCCACGTAGATAAACTCATTCGAATCTGCAGTCTGAAGTTCCTGCGAACAACTCATCAGGAACAGCCCAATTAACAGGCTTATGAATAGTAATGCACTATTCGAATAGGTCATGATTTCCATAATATTATGAATAAAATATACGACGGTTGAAATTTTTCAACTAG
>CAZKIZ010000008.1:20895-23103 GCA_964552935.1 uncultured Rhodohalobacter sp.
ACTAGAGTGCTTTCAAGCTTAAAGTAACGACTAAGACTTGAGAAGGACAATTTTTCAACTGATAACTGATTTAATAAACGATGTACAAAACCCAAAATCTACTCATCATCGTCTTCTTTACGCTGCCACGGCTCCCACTCTTCACCGGTCACATACTTTTGAATCCATTTAATCTCTTCAATATCCCGGGTGCGCTGATTGCGTGGTTCGCTGATTCCGTGCCCCTCCCTTTTCAGGAACACATAGCGCGTATCTACTTCGCCAATATCTTTCAGAAAGGTGAAGAAAATCAGGCTCTGTTCAGGAGTATCCACACGATCGCGCTCACCGTGAATAAACAAGGTTGGCGTGTTTACATCTGCTGCATGTGTTGCTGCCGAACGCTGGCGATATCCCTCCGGGTTGGTCCACGGCTCTCCGCCAATATACCAGAGACGAACATCGTGGTTAAAGCCCATGGCATACTCCGAGGTCCAGTCGAACACGCCGGCACCCAGCGAAGCTGCTTTAAACCGGTCGGTTTTGGTAATTGTCGTTCCGCCCAGGATTCCCCCGTAGCTCCAGCCGCGAACCGCAAGTTTTTCAGAATCCACAGAGCTGTTTTCAATCAGCATATCCACGCCGCTCATCAGGTCTTCGTAGTCTCCGTCGCCAATATCATACATATTTCCCCTGAGAAGGCTGTCGCCATATGCGGTGCTTCCGCGAACATTCGGGGCAAGCTGGGCATATCCAAGTCCCGCCCAAACGTGATATTGCGGACTGAAGCTGTTTGAGAACACCCCTGCAGGACCGCCGTGTATATGAAGCAGAAATGGCGCTGATCCATCATTCTCGTGATTTTTCGGCGTGTAGTAGATTCCCTCAATTTCAAGACCGTCATAGCTGTTCCAGGTTACCAGATCGTAATCGGCAAGTTCCAGACTGTCCCGAACGATTGGATTCAGATCTGTCAGCCTTGTCATCTCATCCGGGTTTTCGAAATATGTGGTGTAGAGATCCGGCGGCGTTGTAACGTTCTCTTTGCGTACCAGCAGCCTGCTCCTGTCTTTGCTGTAATCGATCACGCGCAGGGTTCCGTCATAATCGGTGTGTTGGAGCACCTCACCCGATTCCAAATCCATCGAGTAGAGATTTGTATTGGTTCTGTATGATCCTGTAAAGAAAATGGTGTTCCCGTCCTCTGAAATAACATAGTCCCGCAGGTTGCCATCGAATTGGCCCGAAATCATCCGGTAGCTTTTATCGGAAGTATCCATCTTCCAAAGCTTATTTTGTCTAAGCTCCCACTCATCGTCATCTGCCGCCGAATAGATGATGTGGCGGCTGTCCGGAATCCACTGCAGGCTCCCTTCCGGAACTTCATTATCTGTAAGCTGCACAGCGGCGCTGTCTCCGATCGCAAGCAGAAATATCTCTGATTTATACTGCTGATTTCTTCGATTCTCGAACCTGCCGGTATACACAACCTTTTGCTGGTCCGGCGATACGGTAAAGTCTCCAATCCGAACATCCTGATGAGTTAACCGGGTGGTGTCTTTGCTCGCAACATTAATTTGCCACAATGTATGCCACGCCCCTTCACGCTGCCCGTGCGGAGGTTCATCCACAAAGAGGTGGTCGTAACCTGCCTCATACTCTTTTTTCTCCTCTGCCGATTTTGGACGGTCCGCTACAAAATAGATCGACTGACTGTCCGCACCCCATTCGTAGTTTCCTATAGCGGTTTCTTGTTCGGTCAATTGAACAGCTTCACCCCCGGTTGTTGGCATCAGAAAGAGCTGAGCCTTCTCATCCTTAGTTCTCTTCAGAGAGATATAATTTCCATCGGGCGAATATTTCAGGTCAGATCCGCCATCCTCTCCCAGGTACTGAAATGTTTTGCCGCTGTCGGCCGGTACAAAGTAGTACTTTGTGTTTCTCTCATTCTCATCCCAGTCGAGGGTGGATTTTCCAAAGATGACCGATTCACCGTTTGGTGATATCATCGCAGATCCCAGCCCATTCAGGTTTATAATGTCATCCGTTGTCATGGCCCTTTTTTGGGCAAATAAACTCACAGATGAGAGAAAAAACAGCGCTAAAAAAAGAAGAAGAGGACGTTTCGTTGTCATGGAACCGAAATTTGAGGGTTGGGATAAGAGTACGGATTCGATTTTTATTAACCTCAGTACAGAATCCGGGTTTTTATAGTATGCTTCACTTTAT
>CAZKIZ010000009.1:0-22868 GCA_964552935.1 uncultured Rhodohalobacter sp.
AGATGTTAGGATTTTCGGTTTAGAAAAACCTCCACTCTCTTCTGATGTTCTTCGCTCTCCCAGAATTTACTGAAGGGTTCAACCTCTTGTGATGGATCATTTAGTGACGGACTCCGCTTCAGGTATTCTATAAATGTTCTGTCATTCAGAGTCAGTTTTGCCGACAGTTTTTCAAGGGATTCATCAAAGGATTTCTCCTCGAACAGTTCATCTGCGAAACCGGACTCCACTGCTTCTTCTGCTGTAATTACTTTTTGTGATGCCAGCCAGTAGAGCGCCCTGCTTCTGCCTGTCAGCTTTGAGAGTATCGAGACGCCTCCCCAGCCCGGCGGCAGGTAGAACTTGCCCTGCGTAAATCCAATTTTTGCCGAACCTGAAACTACTCTGAAGTCAAAAAAAGAGGCTACTTCCCAGCCTCCGCCGTACGCGTAACCGTTAATGGCGGCAAGCGTCCAGAATGGCAATTGCCGGATGCGCTCCAGGATCGCGATCATTCTACGGGTCATGCGTTTCGCCTCATTCGCTTTTTTGAGCTGATGAAATTCACGCAAATCTCCGCCGGAAATAAAACTGCCTCCTGACCCGGTAAGTATAAACAGGCGAACGTCACGGTTGCTTTCGAGCTCGGTGAGCAGCTCTTCAAGCCGGTCCATTAGTTCAAAGTTGACGGCATTTTTAGCCTGTGGACGA
The DNA here is from genome assembly GCA_964552935.1 of uncultured Rhodohalobacter sp. Classification (GTDB taxonomy): domain Bacteria; phylum Bacteroidota; class Rhodothermia; order Balneolales; family Balneolaceae; genus SW132. The sequence continues at coordinate 691 of CAZKIZ010000009.1, forward strand.
TTAATTCGCGCTGTGATGACGTGGGGTGTTCGGTCAATTTGTAGCGGCATGGGAAATCTCTGTTTTTTTGTGATGATTGGCCGTTGCAGAACGGAGCTGTTTTTCGGCGTACCGAAAATACAAAGAACCCCGGCAAGCACCATATGGATTCACTATTCAGACGCGCAATAGAATTATTTTACAGAATCGGCAATCCAGTCCAGGTATTCACGGTTTCCTTCCTCCGGAGATAGTGGAAGGGAGATGACGCAAGGCACGTCGTAGCTGTGCAGTTTCAGGACTTCTTCAGTAACGGCATCCACTTTGTCTGAAGTTGTTTTAATGAGAAGAATGCATTCCGTGTCGTTTTGCAGCTCGCCTTCCCATCTGTAAATAGATTCCATCTCTTTGATGATATTTGCACACGCACAAAGTTCTTCTTTAACCAGTTTATTTCCGATTCTTCGCGCTTCTTCAGTCGTTTCGGTGGTTATATATAAAATTCGCGGGCTTTTCATAATTGTTTAATTGTGTGGAAAAGAGTTGGTTTGTTTGAGTGTGTACTCTGTGCACCGTTTTTATTCACAAAAGAGTCGGTTGGTTCAGTGTTAAATAAAACAGCTGTTCATGTTGATCTAATTCGGAATTAACACTAACTTATTAGGCTCTGATTCAAAATTAAACCACAACAGTAGAATGCGAGAGTGGCGGAATTGGTAGACGCGCTAGATTTAGGATCTAGTACCCTTACCGGTGTGGGGGTTCGAGTCCCCCCTCTCGTACGTTTTTTTATCCATTCTCATCGTTAATTTACCAAACTTAAAATAAAAGCAAGTGGAACTATCCGTTCAGGAAATTACCTCCGTAGATAAAGAGATCACCATCAAAGCTGATCGCAGTGATCTCGATCCTAAGTTTAACAAAGCGTACAAAAAGTACAAAAAAGAGATACAGATGCCCGGATTTCGTCCGGGAAATGTACCTGTCGGACTCATTAAGAAGCGGTTTGGCAAAGAGATCGAGATGGAAGAGATTAACACCTACGTGCAGGAAGTGTACGAGAATGATATTGTTCCTGAATATGAGCCTGTCGGCGAAACCCAGATGAAGGATATGAGCTGGGAAGACGATAAGCTTGAAGTTACGTTCAAGATTGGTGCAAAACCTGAGTTTGAACTGGCTGATATTGAATCGATTACCGTCGATAAGATGGTGCACGACGTAACAGACGAAGAAGTTGAAGAAGAGCTGGAACGTACTCTCGAACGGCAAGGCAACTGGGTTGAGGTTGAAGATGGTGAGATCACAGAAGACTATCGCGTGACGGTAGATGCTGTGACGCTGGATGAGGACGGAAACCCTGTAGAAGGCGAGACGGACGAAGATCAAAAACTGGACCTTCGCGACGACAGCACAGCCGATTTTCGTGAAAAGCTCGTTGGCAAAAAGAAAGGCGATGTTGTTGATGTAAAGCTTGGTGAGGAAGGAGAATCAGATAATTTCCAGCTGCACGTTAAAAAGGTTGAAAAGATGGAAAAAGCAGAACTGACGGATGCTTTAGCCAAAGAACAAAGTAACGGTGAAGCGAAGAACATCGACGAGTTTAAAAGCTTTTTAAAAAGCCGCATGCAGCAGTATTACGATCAGTCTGCAAACGACATGTTCCGCCAGGATGCCGTTGAAGAACTGACCAAAGCGCACGACTTTGAAATTCCGGAGGTGATGGTAAATCAGATCCAGAACTCATACGTTGACTATGCCAAGCAGCAGTCAGGCGGTCAGCTTCCTCCAAATTTCAATGAAGAGGAGTACAAAGAGAATTTGAAGGATCAGGCCGTTCGCGAAGGCAAGTGGGCATTTATCAGCGAAAAGCTGCAGGAAAAATTTGACGATATAGAGATCGGCCCTGAAGATATCGACGAGTTTATCGGTATGGAGTCAGCGCGGCACGGTGTTCCGGTTGACCAGATGAAGAGCTACTACGCTCAAAATCCAAGTCAGCTCGAGAGCCTGCGCACAAGCATCCGCGAAAATAAAGTTTTTGATAAACTGAACGATGCTGTTACTATAAATGAACTCTCAAAAGACGAATTTCGTAAGAAGAGAGAAAAAGAGTCAGAAGACAAAGAATCGTAAATCATTAAAAAGGTAGCAAGCTGTGAAACAACCAATTTTAGAAATTCCAACTATGGGCGAAATCAACCAAGTTCAAAATAATCTGGTACCGATGGTGGTTGAGACCACCAGCCGCGGCGAACGTGCCTACGACATCTATTCGCGCCTGCTGAAAGATCGCATCGTGATTTTAGGTACTCCTGTAAATGATACAGTGGCCAGTACCATTGTGGCCCAGCTGTTGTTTCTTGAGTCTCAGGATCCTGAAAAAGATATCAATCTATATATCAACAGTCCCGGCGGCGTTGTTTCTGCAGGGCTCGCAATTTACGATACCATGCAGTACCTGAAGTGCGATGTTTCAACTACATGCGTGGGTATGGCCGCATCGATGGGAGCCGTGCTTCTTACTGCAGGCGCAAAAGGAAAGCGTAATGTTCTTCCTCACGCCCGTGTTATGATTCACCAGCCACTCGGCGGTGTACAGGGCCAGGCGAGCGATATTGAAATTGAAGCAGCCGAAATTCTGCGTATCAAGAAAGAACTGACGGGCATCATCGCGGATCATTCCGGGCAGACTCCCGAAAAAGTTACGCAGGATTCTGATCGTAACAAGTGGATGTCTGCAGACGAAGCTGTAGAATACGGACTTGTTGATACCGTGATGAAGCGAAAAACGAAAAAAGATTAAGAGCAATTAAAGAGTAAAAAGTCATCATGGCTAAGAAAGACGGCGAACTGGTAAACTGTTCCTTCTGCGGACGCTCAAGCCGAGAGGTTGACTCGATGGTAGCAGGCCCCGAAGTATTTATATGCAATCACTGCGTTGAAGACGCTTCAGGGATCATCGAAAGCGATCTCTCTTCTCTTTCGAAAAGAAGAGACCGGCAGTACAAACCCATGCTTAAGCCGATTGAGATAAAGGCGAAGCTGGATGAGTACGTGATTGGCCAGGAGGGTGCTAAGAAAGCTCTTTCTGTTGCGGTCTATAATCACTATAAACGAATATCGGGATCGCAATCGATTTCCGGTGATGATACAAAAATTGAAAAGAGCAACATTGCGCTGATGGGACCCACAGGCGTGGGAAAAACTCTCCTTGCGCGTACACTTGCCGAAGTAATTGATGTGCCATTCACCATTGCCGATGCTACTGTTCTGACAGAAGCCGGCTACGTGGGCGAGGATGTTGAGAGTATTCTCAGCAACCTGCTGCAGGCTGCCGATTATGATGTTGACCGTGCCCGGCGCGGAATCATCTATATTGATGAAATTGATAAAGTGTCCCGCAAAAGCGACAATCCCTCCATTACCAGGGATGTATCCGGCGAAGGAGTTCAGCAGGCGCTTCTGAAAATTCTGGAAGGCACAACGGCAAATATTCCGCCAAAAGGTGGGCGTAAACATCCCGAGCAGAGCTTTATTCAGCTAGACACATCAGAGATTTTGTTCATTTGCGGCGGTGCATTCAGCGGCCTCGAAGAGGTTATCGCACAGCGGTTGTCAGTGAGCTCAATGGGCTTTCAATCGGCCGACCAGGTGAAGTTCGACAGGAACGACCCGGACATTTTTACCCGTGTGGAGCCTGAAGATCTTCAGAAGTTTGGTCTGATTCCGGAGCTGATTGGACGTATCCCAATTATCTGCGGGCTGGAGCAGCTCTCTGATGAGGCGATGATTGAAATTCTGCTAAAACCGCGCAACGCCATCACCAAACAGTATAAAAAACTGTTTCAGATGGAGGATGTTGAGCTCGTGTTCGAAGAAGACGCACTCCACGCTGTTGTTGAACGAGCCAGGGAGCGCAAGACGGGCGCGAGAGGCCTTCGATCTATACTTGAGGATGCAATGCTCGACATCATGTTTACCATCCCTTCAATGAAGAATGTGAAGCGCTGTATTATCACTAAGGAGACGATCGAGAAAAAAGCCCCTCCAATTTATGAGAAGCAGAAAGCTTCTGCGTAAGTTTTTGATTTAAAATTTCTGAACAATGAAAAACCCGTGTCACTGGCACGGGTTTTTTTGTTTCTGTGATAATGGTACGAATAAATGGTGCCCCTTCGTTAATAAGACATTCGCAAACTCCTGAATCTTTCCTGATATTGGGTTCACTTAGAACTGACTGAAACAACGATTTTATTTATGCAGAATCTATTGCCATTGAACTGGATTAAGATTGCTCTGATCTCACTGCTGATACTACTGGCTGCGGCGTCATTTTTTTACAATCGAATGCTTGTTGAAGAGATACTGGAGCATGAGCGTGCAAGCGTTGAGCTATGGGCGAAATCCCTCGAATTTAATCTCGATCCTATACACGACCGGCTCACAAATAATCTCCTTCAGTCGATCCGGGTTTTGCAGGATATTGAACAGGTTCCGGATAGCGTCATCAGGATGATTGAGGAGGTGGAGTCGACACAGCCAACGCTGCAGTTTGTATCGGACGAGCTGGTGGTGGATACCCGCTACTCCATTCCAACGATTGTTACGGACGAATCGGGTGCGGTAGTGGCGCAAAGATTTATCGATAATGAGGTGAACCCGGAGGTGGTGGAGCGATTTGCGCAAATCAACGATCCCATTGTCATTTCAAGCGGGGAGGGAGATCAGTCCATGCTGAACTTTGTCTATTTTGGTGAGAGCCAGACGGTTCAGTACCTGCGATATTTTCCGTTCTTCCAGTTTGGTTTTTTGGCACTTTTGATTGGAATCGGCTACCTGACCTACAGGAGTATTAACCGGTCGGAGAAATCAAACTTGTGGGTGGGAATGGCGAAGGAAGCTGCGCATCAGCTTGGCACCCCCCTTTCAAGTATGTACGGCTGGGTGCAGCTTCTGAAGGAGAATAATAAAGAGGATGATGAAACTCTGACGATCGTATACGAGATTGAGAAAGACATTGGCCGGATTAAAGGGATCGCCGAACGCTTTAATAAAATCGGGTCTGAACCTGAATTGAAAAAAGTAAGGGTTGAGCCGATCGTAGACCAGGTGATCGACTATATGACACGCCGTCTTCCAAAACTGAATAAGCAGGTGGATGTGCGAAAGTCAATTAAAACAACGGCAAAGCTCAGGCTGAACCCCGAGCTCTTTCAATGGGCCATTGAAAATCTCATCAAGAACTCGATGGACGCAATCAAAGAGACAGAGGGAGATGCATTTATCTCCGTTCGTGTTTTTGAAAATGGAGATAAAGTGATCATCGAGGTCGAGGACTCAGGTTCCGGAATTGACCGAAAGTATTTAAATGAGATCTTTAAACCCGGTTATAGTACAAAGAAGAGAGGCTGGGGACTTGGATTAAGCCTGACAAAACGAATTATAGAGGAGTACCATGAAGGTAAAATTTTTGTACTGAAATCGGAAGTGAATCAGGGAACAACCATTCGAATTACACTTCCGAGATAGAAATAAGATCGGGAAAAATTCAGATATACAGGATCAATCTTCGATATATCCGCGATTTTCGGCGTACTCAAGGAGCTGAGCTTTCAAAAGATTACGCCCTCTGTGAAGCCTCGAGCGGATCGTTCCGATAGGGACGTCGAGCATGTTTGCAATCTCTTCGTAAGTAAAGTCTTCAACATCACAGAGAAGCACAACAGTTCTGAAGTCTTCAGGAATCTGATCAAGTGCTTTCGTTATATCGTCGTCTATCAGCTCGCGATACATGGTATCTTCAAGATCAGACGTGTCAGTACGTTCAGCCCTGATTGTTTCATAGAAAGTAGCCACTTCGTCGTAATCTACCTGTTGGGGCTTTTTAGACTTGCGCCTGTAGTTATTGATGTAGGAGTTTTTCAGAATTCTGAAAAGCCACGCCTTGGCATTGGTACCTTTTTCGTAACTGCTGAAGAACCGATAGGCCTTAACAATAGTATCTTGAACAAGATCCTCAGCGTCGTTTGGATCGGATGTTAGCCGCAAACCAAAATTGTACAGTGCATCCAGGTGAGGAATGATCTCCTCATTGAAGTCTGCTTGCTTTCGTATTTCTTTTTTAGTGAGTTCAGCCATCCCGTGATACCCAGAACGTGAGTGAAAAATTAAAAATGCATAGGTTTATGCTATTGTACTAACCGCGAAATCGCGGCTTTCATTCGGACAATCTACTACCGGAATACACTTATATCAAATTGATACTTTCAATGCACCGTGTAAGTTTTGATGAACAACATTTGTAATTACACGAATTTACAGCCTAAACACAACAATCAAATCATACAGTGCGTGGGTCCATGCGGCGCATCCGAACCCTCTTACAACATAGATAACATTTAATGTCAAACCAAACAGAAAACGAAATAAGAAGCTGCCTAAAGCCCAGCTATCGGCAAATTCACCTACGTAATGAACACCGCTAAACGCAACTGCTGCAACGATTGCAGCAGCGATATAAGAGCTCTTTCTGCTCCTGAAAAAATAGTTAAAAAAGTAAAACAGTCCGGAAACTAAAATCACCCGAAAAAAGAGCTCTTCATACAATCCTGCTCCAAGGGAGAGAGCATAGAGCTGTAATTTTGACAGCCGCGCAAGATTATCCTGGGTATCAAGATTTAAAATCAGTTCCAGGAACTGGCTGATTAAAATTGCAAAGAGTATAGCGTATACGATGCACTCTGCAATCATCCAGATGAAATAGCGGCCTTTAAAAGGGGGCAGCGATCCGCGGTTTCTGTACAAAATATACGCTCCGATTATTGCCGCAACGGAAAGTGCAGCCGTGAGTGCGTCCAGACCGAAATATGAGAAAATGGTTTGAAACCAGATATCAACTGATATCCGAACCATCTGCTCCTGTCCGGCCTGAGAGAGCCGTATAAGCAATTCATACAGTAAAAACAGCGGCAGGGCAAAAATGTAGCTGTAATATAGCCCTGAAGTCTGACGGAAGTAAGTTTTAATAGCGGATTGTTTCAAAAAGAAGCCTCTACTGATCCATATATACGATAACTTTGGCCTGCTGGATAGATGTGAATCCGAGCATTTCGTAGGCTTTATGCGATAATTTCATACCGTTGCCTGAGGTGCGGTCATTTATCCGGACGTACACACCTTTCTTTGTGGCTGGATTTTCAACATAAACAATATTGCCAAGAGGCATATTTGCGTGGCCGGCCGTCAGATAATCGGGATTGTAGAGCTCACCGCTGGTGGTGGGATCAGCAATGTCTGAGTCGCTATATACTGTAACGGCAATTTCTCCGAGATTTTCAAGAGAAGCCCCTTTTCGATATGGATTCTCAAAATCCCTGGATGGAGGCAGCAGTATGGTAACGCGCTGTCCCGCAGATATGGAGCTGAGGTTCAGGTCGGGATTCAGAGCGTTCAGCTCTTCCCGCGTCATCTTAAATTTTCTTTTCAGTTGATCTACAGATTCACCCGATTCAACCCTGTAGTTTACAAACTTGCCCTGCGGAGTAGATTCTTCTGCCCCTTCGGCAATGGATGGCGCCGTTTGAACATCACGAACGGTGATTCGTTGTCCAATACTTATAACATCAGACTGCAGATCGTTCAGGCGCTGAAGCTCAGAGAGGGTCATGTTGTGCTCGCGGGCAATTCGGGTAAGGGTGTCGCCGCTGCGGACAGTGTAGTATGTAGTGCCCCGCTCACCATCGCGGTCTCTCACTAAAGATTCACGGGGAGTGCGATCTTCCGCAACGTCTTCGGGAACTTCGTCCGGAATGGTTTCAGTCTCTTCGGAAGCATCGTCAGGCCGGAATATAGTTAGCTCCTGTCCGGTGCTCAGTTGAGGGCCATCGAGGTTATTCCAGGACTGTATTTCGGCAGTGGTGACTCCATACTGTCTTGAGATACCAAAAAGTGTTTCGCCCGACTCAACGGTGTGTACAATTGTTCCCTGATCACGCGGAGGCCCCACTAATATTTCCTGCCCAACGCTCAGATTATCGGAATCGAGCCGGTTCCAGCGCCGCAGGTCTCCAACCGTTACATCGAATGTTCTGGAGATACTGAACAGTGTTTCTCCACTCTCTACGGTATGCGTCTGTCCCGCATCCTGTGCCTGTACAATGCCATCAGGGGAAAAAAGAATGGTTGTGCAAATGATTATTGTGACTATAAAAAAAGATCTCATGACCATAATACTACTCTTCCATGTCGTGTTGAAGCTGCTGAATGGCTTCATTTAGTTCTGATTTAGTTCTGAGTTCATTTTTTCTTTCTGCCAGGGCAACACCGTCTTTAAAAAGCCGAAGTGCTTCGGAATATAAGCCACGGGATTGGTACAGTTTACCAAGGTGGTAATAAACGCCCAGGTAGTCAGGGTCCTGCCTGAGCACCGCTTCAAAAAGCAACTGAGCTTTTTCAACTCTGTCGGCCTTTAAGAGTTCCAGCGCAAGCGCAAATTTTGAAAATGTATCTTCCGGATCGCGCTTAATTGTTTTGGCGAGCCGGCTGATCTTACTGCCGTTAGCTGCCATATCCGGTCTCTTCTTTGTAACGTTTTAAAATTACATCCATTGAGTCGCCGCCAAACTTTTCGAGAATTGCGTTTGCAAGAACCGGTGCAATCACACTTTCTGCGACAACCACAGCACGCGGCAGGGCACACACGTCGGAGCGCTCATAACGGGTATCTTCTTCTTTTTTGGTGTCCAGGTCAGCAGTTTTAAGCGGCTTAATCATAGTTGGGATTGGCTTCATTACACCACGAACAATCAGCGGCATGCCGGTTGTCATCCCGCCTTCAATACCGCCGGCGCGATTTGTGCGCCGCTTAAAAGTATCATTATAAATAATTTCGTCGTGTACATCATGACCCTGCCGAGAGCCTGCTTCAAAACCGAGCCCGATCTCAACACCTTTCATCGCCTGTGTGGCAACGATGGCCTGGGCAATCTGCCCGTCAATTTTCCGGTCCCAGTGCACATAGCTTCCCAGCCCCGCGGGTAGTCCTGTTACCAGTATTTCATAAATTCCGCCGAGTGAGGTTCCCTCTTTGCGGCGCAGCTTAATCTCTTCCCTCATGTCTGCACTCAGTTCCGGGTGCAGGCAGCGAACATCAGATTCGTCAGCATGAGTGAAAATTTGTTCTGCACCTTTTTCAAGGTGGGGGTCTGCAATTTCCCGTACCTGCTCCCAGGAATCGTAACCTACGGCGCCAATTCGAATGACGTGACCTCCAATCTGAATGCCCAGTTCCCGCAGGAATTTTCTGGCAATAGAGCAGCAAGCCACTCTCATTGCTGTTTCGCGTGCACTTGATCGCTCTATGACCGGGCGAATATCGTCGAAGTTATATTTTTGGGTTCCCACAAGATCGGCATGGCCCGGACGCGGAAGAGTAATTCGTTCCACATCACCCCTCGGGCCCTCTTTCGCCATAACAACAGGCCAGTTGCTTTTGTCCTTCTCATACGCCCTGTTTGGCATGGTCATGGCAATGGGTGCTCCAGTTGTTTTGCCAAAGCGAACTCCGGACTGAAATGTGGCGCGGTCTTTTTCGAAAGCCATTCGCCCTCCTCTTCCGTACCCTTTCTGCCGCCGTACAAGATGCTGTTCAATTTCATCTTCTGTAATGTCGAGTCCTGCCGGCGCGCCTTCAACGATTCCGGTTAGCGACGGGCCGTGAGATTCTCCGGATGTAAAATATCGAATCATGGTAGGTGTAGTCTAAAAATTGAATTTAATATTATAGTATGAGTTGAGACGGAAACAGAACGGTTTTTGAAACTTTACTAAAGCAAAGGCTACAGTGGCAGGCTTACTCCAAGCTGAACGACGCTTCCCATATCGCTGAAGCTGGTTCTTGAGAAATCTGCTGTAAGCCTGTTGAGGCGTATGGCAACGCCGAGGCTGATTCCGGCACCGTCGAGTCGTTTGCCGGTCTGAGTTTGACCGTGCAGCCAGTAATCATAACCAATTCTGCCTGTAACCCGATCGCCAAACAAAAATTCAGCCCCAACGAGCATGTGTCTCGACAGGTTTTCAATAAATGATGGCGGCTCCGAATCATTTGCATTTTCAAGGTTCCAGCTGTTTAGGCGCTGAAGGGTCAGGTGAAGACGCACGGGAATATACTGAAGCCTGTGCACAACTCCTGCAGCAATGTTCAGGGGCAGAGGTTCAGAGATACCGTTATAGGTAGATAGCTGTGTTCCGGCATGATTGAGATAAACGCCAAATGACGTCTCACGGTCGGGTAATCTGTAAAGAAGTCCGCCTGACAGGGATACGGCCGTAGATTGATATCCTGCAATAGAGGAGTAGATCGCGGAAGCCGAAACGCCATAGCTGAAGTTTTCGGTTATACCTGCCGAGAAACCTGTTGTCATAGCAAGATCACTGGCTGATGCAGATCCGAGATCGGTGCCAAACTCATCGTAATTTCTCATGTCACCGTAGTTGAGAAAACGGATTGAAGCAGAAAATATGCCGAGTTCAGGTACTGAATGTGCATAGTTCACCGTTCCAAAACGAATATCGCTGATATGATTCAGGTACGACAAGTGCAGCTCGTTCGTTGGGGATGCATGCAAAAGTGCGGGGTTATGTGTAAACTGAGATGATTGTGGTTTTATAAATGCTGCATGTGATCCGCCAAGTGCAGCAGAGCGTGCGTCACCGCTCAGTTCAAGAAACTTAAACACACTATTACCTGTCTGTTGTGCCCCCGCATCAACAGCTATGAAAGAGAATAGTATAATGAACCAAATAACCTTAAAAAACGTCACGTATTTCAAACCACAATTGGAAAAAATGTTTCGTAATATAACCAAAAACAAACCACCCGAAAGAATAAACGGGCAGATAGCTTGAAGATTTTATTTTTCAGCGAATGAATGCATTTCAGGAATTAGGCAAATATAGCTCTTTGCTGTATCAGGCATTGCGCTCATCAACAGAGTTTAGCACCTACCGCAAAAGTTTTTTCCATGAGATGGTAAAAATCGGGTATGACTCTGTACCAATTATCATGCTGACCGGTTTTTTTACCGGTTCCGTAATGACAATACAATCAGCATATCAGCTCGACTCCGCATTTATTCCACTCTCAACAATTGGCGCGATTGTATCGGAATCGATTCTGATTGAGCTGGCTGCGGTTATATCAAGCCTTGTGTTAGCTGGAAAAGTGGGTGCAAGAATTGCCACTGAGCTGGGAACCATGCGGGTCACTGAACAGATTGATGCACTTGAATCGATGGGCTTCAACTCAGTCTCTTTTCTTGTCGTTCCGCGTGTGCTTGCCGGAGTTTTAATGTTCCCCGTATTATATATTGTGGCCAGTATATTTGGTGTGGGCGGCGGTTTACTGGCAGGGATGTTCACCGGTACTGTTCCGGTGATGGATTTCCTGCAGGGCGCACGGATGTATTTTAATCCGTGGACGCTTATTTTTGGTTTTGTCAAAATGTTCGTATTTGGCTTTATCATTACATCTATATCGTGCTATAAAGGATATTACGCCACCGGAGGAGCAGAGGGCGTAGGCACGAGTACAACAAATGCCACTGTATTAAGCTGTATGATTGTTCTGCTTGCCGATTTTGTGCTTGCAGCACTTTTATTGTAAGAACAATTATGATTGAAATAAAAAACCTTAAAAAAAGCTTCGGAGATCTTCTTATTTGGGAAGACGTTACGTTTACGATAGAAGATGGAGATACTGTGGCTATCATCGGCCGGTCGGGCTGCGGAAAATCGGTTCTCCTTAAGCATATCAACGCTCTGCTCTACCCCGATACAGGAACAGTAGAAATTGACGGGAGTGATATCCACGCCCAGGATTATGTGTCTCAGCGTAAACTGAGGCAAAAATTCGGAATTTTATTTCAGGGTTCGGCACTTTTCGACTCTATTAACACGTTTGAAAATATCGCGTTTCCTCTTCGTTATTTTACAGACTATAAAGAAGATCAGATTGAGGAGCTGGTAATGAAGGCTCTTCAGCAGGTAAATCTTGAGAATGTGCACGATAAACAGACATCGGAACTATCGGGCGGTATGCGTAAACGCGTAGGCCTGGCCCGGGCAATTATCCTGGAACCGGAGTACATTATGTATGATGAACCTACCTCCGGGCTGGACCCTCAAACATCTGATGAAATAAATGATCTTATCATACGGATGTCAGAAGAACTTGAGATTACATCTGTTGTTGTGACACACGACATGCACAGCGTTTTAGAAGTTGCCGATAAAGTGGCATTTTTAGATCAGCAAAAACTTAGCTGGTTTGGAACGACAGAGGATCTTCGTAAAAGCGATCACGAACAGCTGGAAGCCTTTGTAAGGGCCAGTGAATATCAAATTTAATACACCGAGGTAACATTGAATATTAGCAGCGAAGCAAAAGTAGGAATCACAGTTTTACTCGCAGCCATTGCGGCCGTGGTAGGATTTCGGTTTATGTCGGACATTCCCATTCTGCGGCAATCGCAGGAAGTGACCACCACATTCCAGCGGGTTGACGGATTGGGGACAGGCAGCCAGGTGTATGTGCGGGGTGTAAAAGTTGGGTCTGTAAGTGATGTTCGCCTTACACCGGCCGACAGCGTACAGATCAGGATGCGCCTGGATATGCAGCGCCCTCTTCCGAGAGGCTCGGTAGCCTACCTGACATCTCTTGGGCTGATTGAAGGAAAGTCGATTGTAATTGAATTGGGAGACTCTCAGGAGCCGGTGGCTTATGGAGAAGAGATTGAAGGTGTTTACGTTGAAAGTATGTTGGAGACTCTTGGAAGCCGGGGTGATGAGCTGGGTGACGATCTCTCGAGCACGTTTACCGAATTGAATCAGTTTCTGGCCCAGCTAAACGAAACCTTCGATGATGACGCGCGAGTTTCAATGAATCAAACGCTGCGAAGCACATCGAATGCTACAGAACGGATTGCATCAATCCTGGAAAATAAGCAGGCAGAAATTGACCTGGCAATTGAGTCAGGAAGCTCAATGCTTGCCCAGCTTGATACCCTTGCAACCGACAGTCGTCCGCGGGTTGACTCCCTGATGGTGACTCTGGAAAATAATATCCGGGATCTTGAGCAGATACGGATTGAGCTTGAAGGTGCCACCACAGGCCTGAATGAAATCATCGAAAAAGTAAACAACGGCGAGGGAACTCTGGGTAAAATGGTAAATGACCCCGCTGTGTACGATAACCTCGATGAACTGACAAAAGAGTTAAACGAGCTCGTTAAAAGCATAAATGAAAACCCGGGACGTTTTCTGAGACATATGAGCATCATTGAAATTTTTTGAGAAACCGGCTCAATTTTCAATCTCTATCTGCGTTGCAATTATAGCGATGTTGTCGTAACTTTTGAGGCTCTTTATCTGTTTATATGCCGTGTTTTACAGGTCTTTTCGGTAACGACAAATGAAGTCAACAGGTGATCGGAATGAACAACGAGTTGAAGATCACTTTTTAATCAATAGTAAAATAAAGCTGTATTAGAGGATTGTTATGGGTGTAATGGAAAAGATGAGAAACAGTACCGCATCAATATTGTGGATACTGATATTCTCTTTTGGAATACTTTGGGTTTTGGCTGATGTTGATTTCTTTGGCGGTATAACTGCCGGCCCGTCTAATATGGGTTCAGTGAACGGCGATGGAATCTCTTTTGAAGAGTATAACCAGAGAGTCAGTTTCTACACTGACGAGTACAATCAGCGAGAAGGCGGTATTATGACCGCAGAAACCAGGGCGGCGCTCGAACAGCAGGCCTGGGAAGATCTTGTGGCTTCAAGGCTGATGCAGCAGAAGATGGACGAGATGGGAATCTCCGTAACCGACCGTGAACTGCTTAACATGGTTACCGGCGACAACCCCGCTCCGTTTATCCGGCAGCAGTTTCAGCAGCAGGATGGCACGATCGACAGAATAGCACTTCAGGCGGCAATTGACGCTCCTGAAAACAGCGAAATCTGGATTATGATTGAGCAGCAGCTTCGGGATGACAGGCGTCAGCAGAAAATGAACAACTTTATCGGTTCCGGAATGAGGGTGAGCAACCTCGATATCCGAAATCAGTATGTGAAAAATAACTCCTTTGCTGATATCGAGTTTGTGCGCTTTCCCTATGCAGATATCTCTGATGACGAGATTACCGCTACTGAAGATGAAATGCGCAGCTATCTGCGGAACAATCCGGATCAGTTCAAGCGCAGTGAAACGTACCGGTTCAGATATGTAAGCTGGGACATCAGGCCAACCGCCGAAGATACAGCAAACGCAATTCGCGATGTTGAAGAGATGAGGCCGAGATTTGCTGAGGCTGAAGAAGACTCACTGTTCTTTATTCGAAATCAATCAGCAACACCATTCAGGGCTTCATTTGTACAGCGAGATCAGATACGGCCCGAATATCGGCCAGTACTTGACCTCGAAGTTGGCGAAGTTTCTGAGGTGATTATGATTGATGATGCTCCCCACATCCTGAAAAAGATTGATGAACGCGGTGATGAAATTAAGTTTGCCGCATTTTCTTACAACGTTGAGGCCGATCCTGTAGGCACCATCGACCGGCTTGCAGAGAGCGCGCGTGATTTTGAATTTTTCGCATCCGATGACGGATTTCTCGAAGAAGCTGAGCGAAGGGAGTATGAAGTCCGCACAGCTACCGCAACGAAAGGGAATAACTTTATTCCCGGACTTGGACAGAGCCAGCAGACGCTGATGGAGCTGGAGAATATGCGTGTTAACAGAATTTCAGACCCCATTGAACTGGATGATCAGTTTATCGTGGTTCAGCTGCTCGAGAGAACTCCGGAAGGAACGCGACCGTTCTCTGAAGTGCGCAGCCAGCTGGAAAGCATTGTAAAAAACAACAAGCGTAAAAGTGCAATGATGGATCGCGTTCGCAATATGTACAGCAGCGGAACTTCACTTGAGGATCTTGCTGCTGAAGCCGGCAAAGAGGTTCAGGTCGCTGAAAATATCAGAATGGCAGCAGCCACTATACCCGGCGCTGGACGCGAGCCCGGGGTAATCGGCAGAATCTTTTCGATGGACATTGGCGATCAGTCAGATGCGATTGAAGGTGAAAACGGAGTGTTTGTTGTTCGGGTGAACGATATTAGCATCGCGAATGCTGACGAGATGTCAGCCAGCGATCGAACACAAATTAAAAACCAGCTGGAACAGCAGAAGTTTGCCTCATTTAACCGAGTATTTATTGAGAAATTAAAAGAAGAAGCAAGCATTCGCGATAACCGAAGCCGTGTTCTGGGCCGATAGCGATTAAATACATTGATACATTATTTTGAAAAGGGCGAGAATTATCTTCTTGCCCTTTTCTGTTTCAATAAGCTCTGTTCGATTGTTTTTTGATGATCGTAATAGTCTCCCTTCCCCAAAGGGGCGCTTGCGGCGAGAAAAGGGGAATGAGGGAGATGTCCATCAGAATTCAGTAAATTACCATAATCCCCTTCCCTCAGACTCGCCAGCTGAATGAAGTATTCTTGCTGGTTAGTTGAAAAATGATGCTACCCGACGTTTAAAAAAGGTTTGAAAACCACAGTAACATATGCCCAAACAGAAAGACAACATTTGGATGCAAAAAGCTCTCAGTCTGGCTGAGAAAGGCAGAGGCTATGCGTCGCCCAACCCAATGGTTGGTGCCGTAATAGTATCAGAGAAGGGAGATGTGATTGGTGAGGGGTATCACAGGAAATATGGAAAAGAGCATGCTGAAGTAGCTGCCGTTCAGTCCGTGAAGAACAAGAAGCTGCTGAAAGATGCAACAGTTTATGTAACCCTGGAACCGTGCGCGCACCAGGGTAAGACACCTCCCTGTGCCACAATGCTGGCTGATCTGCCAATAGCCCGTGTGGTAGTGGCAATGCGCGATCCGTTTCCGGAGGTTGATGGCAAAGGGATCGCTGTTTTGAAACAAAAAGGTATCGCCGTGGATGTGGGGCTGCTGGAAGAGGAGGCAAAAAAATTAAATGAGGAGTGGCTGCACTACGTTGAGTTTGGCAGGCCATTCATAACTCTTAAAATTGCGCAGACGGCCGATGGCTACATTGCCGCGCCGAATGGTGATTCGAAATGGATCTCATCAAAAGAATCCCGGACACTTGTTCATCGCTGGAGAAGCGAGCAGGACGCTGTGCTCGTCGGGCGCAATACAGCCATGACGGATAACCCGTCACTCACGGTCCGGCTTGCAGAGGGGCGTCAGCCCCGGCGTGTTGTCATTGACGGACCGCTTGAGCTTCCAGAGAACCTGAACTTGTTCAGCGACCAGTACGAAGAGAAAACAATTATTCTGACCCACAACAAGAAAAAGGCAGATGAAAAGGGTGATCCCATGCTGAAGATGCTGCAAAGCAACTATTTCAGGGGTGAAATTATAGCTGTGGATGAAGATCGCGGCCACACAGATTTGAAGCAATCGATGCGGGCCCTGGCCGATTCGGGCATTACATCTCTTCTTGTTGAAGGGGGGCGGGATCTGTCCGGCGCATTTTTACGGGCAGGACTTGTTGACCGGCTCCAGTTGTTTATCGCCCCTAAACTGCTGGGCGGCGGAACGAAAAGTATCCAGGGACTGGGAATGAACCGGATGGAAGATCTGGTTCCGTTCAGAACATACACATGGACCCGTGTTGGGCCGGATATGTTATTAACCGCAGATTTATAGAGAACAGATATGTTTACAGGAATCGTCTCAGAAGTTGGAAAAGTAAAAGAACTAAAGCCTCTTAAGGGCGGGGTTCAAATATCGATTGAGTGCTCGTTTGCAGGCGAGACGCACATCGATGAGAGTATTGCGGTGAATGGTGTCTGCCTGACGGTGGTTTCATTTGATGAAGAAGCTTTCACGGTACAGTGTGTAGAGGAGACACTCCGGAAAACATCGTTTAAAACGCTTGAGAAGGGAAGCCCGGTAAACCTGGAGCGTTCGTTAACGCTCGAAAAAGCTATTGAGGGCCACATTGTTCAGGGGCACGTAGATACCGTTGGAACGATATCATCCATTGAACAGAATGAAGCGGATATACTGATTACGGTAGAGTTTCCGGAAGAGTACCAGGATTATATTGTGGGACGGGGAAGTATCTCCATTGATGGAATCAGCCTGACCGTGGCCAGAAATGAAGGGAACCGGTTTACGGTTGCGATCATCCCGTATACGTGGGACTACACAAATCTTGCCTCAAAAAAAGAGGGCGACCCGGTAAATCTGGAGTTTGATGTCTTTGGAAAATATATCGTACAGTACCTGAAGAGACGAGAAAGCAGCGGGTCTGAATAACTCATTTCGATTGAGATTCCTTTCTAAAAGACACCCAATAACCAATTAACCGATAACCATATTAGAATCAAAAACGCGGTGGCGGACGTCTACCGTCAGTAGAACTTCTTTCGAGATTGTTGAGTCCGGGAAGCTTCTGGAACAAGCTCTGTATCTGACCGCTGTTGAGCGACAGGCGGAATGAATAGTATTGATTGTCGCCAAACGGATTAAATTGGAATGATAGGTTCCAGCACACCATCTCACGGTTTAGTCTGAACTGTGCTGGTGTCAGATCTTTTTCTATAAAGTCGTAGCCCAGGCGCGTAGAAACGCTCCATTTCGGCGTCAGGTTAAACTGAATGTTGTTCGCATTCAGCGTTGCAGACTTAGTAGCATCCTGCCCAAATCGAAAATTCCATCGATAGCTAAAATCGAGCCCGAGACTCCAGGTGGATTGTATGCGCTGAACGGGTTGTTCATTAAAATACCGGTCGATCGGGCTAAAAAACTGCTGGTTGTAAGGGTCATAAGGGCGGTAGGCGGGCGTTTGGATGCGGGGCCCGCGTTCACCCCCGCTAAAGCTGGTAGAGGCGCTTAAACTATAGGATATCGGTTGCAGAACTTTTGCCCCTCTATTCCAAATATAAGTGTCAATCTCCTGTCCCTGTTCATTCCGTGCATATACCGAATAGTTGGCGCTTGCCCTGAGGCGTATTCCATCGAGAATACTGGATGAAACAGACATGTTAACTCTGCCGAAGTTCAGGCTGTCGGCCGCAAAATTGTAATTGGAGTTCACTGAAAAGTTATCGATGATCCGCAAATTTTGAGTCCGGACTTCACCTGTAGAATCTCGTTTGACTCTCTTCGTTTCTAAAATATTGGTTAGTCCAAAATTGATCGTTCGCTGCTCGCCCTGGGGAGGTCCTCCGAACACTTCGCGATCAAAACGGGAAAATTGCCGTGTATTACCGAGTGTATCTGTCTGCACTTCATCATAAAATCCCCAGATATCATCTGAAAAATCGGGCCTGTAGCTAAAGCTCACACTGGGTCTCAGGGTATGCCTCAGACCCTCAAAATTGCCAATCGACGCCTGTGAAATTCCATAGAGTGTTGTTGAAAAATTGAGGCTGGTGTTGAAATCTCGCGCTGCTGCAAATCCAAGCTCTCTTATCTCTTCAACCTGGTTCTCTTCGGGATTAAATTCCCGCCGGGTTGTGGTAGGGTACCAATACTCATTAAAATCGATATTTGCACTTATATTTATAAACTGGCTCGGAACCAGCTGCCCCGCCCTCACTTGTGCACGCTGCACAAAACCGTACTGCAGGTGACGGTCATCACCTGTTGCTTCTCTGTATTTGGATGGATCGAGAAGAGCCTCAAACCAATTTATCTCAGCATCTTCGCGGGCAATGGGGTTAAAGTTAAAACTAGACCGAAAATTGTTTCTGTAATTTACGGTGATTCTTTCATACCAGCTCTTTTCCATAGTGCCGGGGCGGCTGGATTCGAATGGCGAAAACTGCCGGAGGGAGAAGTTAAATTCAGGACCTGTTAACCTCGCTACATTGGTATTAAACTGCTGGTTCAGGTTTGTGCTTATAGAAAAATTATAGTTCCCCTCAGGATGGCTGTAGCGGTATGATGCGCGGGAGGTACTGCTCGTTTGGGCTCTTTCGTCAATATCGAATGAGTTTCTCTGGAAGTAATTGGAGGTGTTGAGGTTGATATTTGCTGAGAGGTTAGCGTACGGCGAAAGCTGCTGGTCGTGAGTAAGAGAGAGTCTTTTACTTACGGTTTCGGCAAAATTCAGATCTGTGGATTCAAGCCCCCTTTCACGCGAATATCCAAATGTTATACTTCCATTGTAGCTGTCGGTCTTACGATATTGGAAACGGGTGTTGCTGAAAAACGTGCCGGATGTAAAAATATCGACCGATGTTTCACCTACAAGATTGTCATTGATGTATTGAAACCACCCCAGGTTCTGGAGCCCCAGCCCTCTGGACCCCGCGTTCTGGAAAAGGTAGGTAGGTTCAAGCAGCCCCGATCGCCTCCGGTCAATTCCAGCCGGTACATAGCCGAACGGAAAAATCAGAGGATAAGGGATATCCAAGACGTAGAGTCGTGCGTTGGTAAAGAATATCTCTTCTTCATCAACAAGCTTCATTCTCTCTGCCCTGATGTAGTAGTACATATGGTCGGGCGGGCAGCTGGAATAGATTCCATCTTCGATAAAAACTTCCGTCTTAGATACATTCTTCACCTGCGTGCCTATCAGGTAGCCGTCGGGCACCTGAACTTCGGCTACCTCAAACTTACCCTTTTCGGTTTCGTAGTTAAATAGAATTCGTGTGCTCTTCAGGTCTCTGTCGGCCTGTCGCAGCACGGGGTATGAAAGGGTGTCTTCCGGTGTTTGAGTTCTGGCTTCAACCTGGTTGAGGCGCAGATCCATATCAATTTTGCCCGCTTCGAGTGTTCCGTTCTCGTGGTTCACATTGGCTGATCCGTATAGAAATCCTTTTCGCTGCTCTCTGAAGTTGAAAACGAGGGAATCGCGCGCCTGAAAATGGACAACATCACCCGATGCCTGTCTGTCGGCTCCCGGCGCCTGCGGCCTCTGATTGACCTGGCCCGGAGAGGTTCTGGTATCAAAATCCATAGGCGGCGGAGGTTCGAACGCTTCGGTGGTATCGGCTTCTGCCGGTGGAATGGTGTCGTTAACCGCAGTTTGAAGTGTGTCAGAAACAGTTTGAGAATGTACCTTAGCAGCTCCGCAGCCCAATATTACGATGGTAAAAAAAAGAGTAGTAATCAGGGATACGGGGTGCTGCATAAACTCAAATTGGTCAGCTCAGCTCTTCGAACGCCAGGCTTGCAGCTCCAAGCATTGCGGCTTCGTTGCCGAGTGATTCATATATAATATCAAAATCTTCGCGAAACGGCGGCATCAGGTACTCTATGGCAGCTTTCTTGGCAGGATCGAGCAGCCACTTTCCAGCCTTTGCAACGCCGCCGCTTACCACAATCTTGCGTATATCCAGAATATGAACGTAATTAACGATGGCATAGCCCAGTTTTTGGCCCGTACTTTGTAAAATTTCGATGGCCAGTTCATTGCCTGCATTTGCTTCGCGCGACAGGTCAACGGGCTCAAGCAGCTGAAAGTCTTTGCTAAATTCTTTGTAGAGTGGATTATCCGGGTGCTGACGGATGATATCTGCCGCATACCGGCTTAAGAATCGCTGCCCAACGTACGCTTCAATCCCGCCCCGGGTGTTGCTGTGCGACATCGGCCCGTGATAGTTGATAATGACATGCCCGAGTTCGGCTGCAGAGCCGGTTGTGCCCCGGTAAATCTTATTTTCAAAAATGATACCGCCTCCCACACCGGTGCCGAGAGTAATCATAATAAAGCTGTCGATATCAGCGGCCACGCCATATCGTGCGGAGCCGAGTGCCGCCAGATTTGCATCATTTTCAACAACGCAGGGAATATTAAGCCGTTTTTCCATTTCATCGGCAACATTTACGATATCCCAGCCGGGCAGGTTGGGTGGATTTTTTACCGTTCGGCGGTCAAGGCTTACCATGCCGGGTACTCCCATTCCAAGGCCAAAAGGTTTAACGTTCTCCTTTTCTAATAGCTCTTTAGTCTCCTCGGCGATGGAATCGAAAATATGCTTCTTGCCGAGTTCGGCGCGGGTAGGAAAAGAAATTGTGGCTATCGTACCCTTTTTTTTATCAACCAGGGCAAGTTTTATGTTTGTACCACCTAAATCGATACCTATTGAGACCATCCAGACAGAATTTTATTGCGATTTCGAAGCGAAAATAAGTAAAAAAGCAACGAATGAATAGCATCAAATCATTTAGCCTGTATTATTCACCAAGCCCCGAAAGCATTCGGGGTGGTTGTGGATAATGCAGGTTAGTCGGCAGGTTTAATCCTGTAGACGGTCTCACCCGGTTTGCGCATGCCGTACTCTTCGCGGGCAATTTTCTCGAGCAGATCGGGGTTGTTCTTCAACTCTTCTATTTTTTGCTTTAGCTCCTCACTCTTCTTGTTGAGCTCCTGAGTACGCTCAACCAGGTCCGATTTCTGAGAGTTGAGCTGATACCTGGTCATGAGGCTATAGGTATCAAAAAATGCAAACCACAGCACAAAGAACCCGACCAGTAAGCTGATCAGAAACGATTTTTTCCAGTAAAGCGGATTCAGATGTTTTGTGTTCATTTTCTGCAGATTGTATTAAATCTAAATTACCTCAAAAAAGGTCTTTAAACAAATGCTGAAGAGAGGTTTAACGCGCTGATTTAAATTTATTCTTTTCTGTCTGTGCTCGTCCGATGGCAATTTATATTCATCAGGCAAAATCGTTAAAAATAAATTCCTCAGTGTCATGCAGCCTCATTGGAATACAGTGTAAATAGTTGGCCGGATTTTAAATCAATCCCTTTCATACTTATTCAAGAATTGTACTGATTCATTTCAGGTTTATTTGTGCATTCTATTCGCAGGATATAGGTTTTATCGGCTTTCTTTTGCAGGAGCACAAACGTACATGTGTTAAATCTGCATTTTGGTTCCTGATCCCTATCAACACACCCCTCCGCTTGAAAATCGGCGTTCCGCAGTTTTCAAATCCATTTCGAGAGGGGTTTCATAAATGCCATTGAAAAGGCGGCATACATTGAAGGGTTATTGCTATGAAACGTATTTCAAGCAATATTAAAAATACTGTCCGCGGATGAGGCTAAATTCTTAACTCAAAATCAGAATTGATCTGGCAGCAAGCTCTGAATTCTGGATTCAAATCAAGGCGACTTGTTGTGCTGTTGCATCTGAATCTA
>CAZKIZ010000010.1:0-22318 GCA_964552935.1 uncultured Rhodohalobacter sp.
GAGCCCGCGAGGTATCAACTTAGAAACCATAACTTTTTGTCCAATATTGAGTTTAGTCTTCCCGAAAACTTTCGGGACCCTTAGAAGGGGGCAATGGGGGATGATCAGTTATGTTTCAGAACCAAGTTTGGGGCACATCGAAACATAGAAAATCATCCCCCAGCTCACTCCGTTCGCTTCCCCCTTCAAAGGGGGACTTTTATCTTTTTCCGACCCAGAGGGTCGGGGAATTAAACCACTTATGATTAAACATGTTTGAGCCGTATGCGAAATAGAGCATCTGTGGTACAAATTAGTATCAATCAAATACGGTGTACCCTTTCTATTGCTGAAAGATTAGTGAATCTTTCAGCAATGGTTTATTTTTAGCAAAAATCCGGAGCCCGGCATCAAAATCTAAAACTGGCTTCCTAACTAACAGTAAACAATTAAGCAAATAATGAGCGAAATCCACCCCACCGTCAGCTACAGTTTCACCATGCGCCTCTATATCGAGAATAAACCCGGAATGCTTGCAAAAGTACTCAACACCGTCGCCGACATGAAGGGCGATCCGGGAGCCGTTGATGTTGTGAAGGTTGAGGGAAACTATAAAGTGCGGGATCTGACCGTTAGTGCACGCGATGACCATCAGGCAAGTTCAATTGTTGCCGAAATTAAGAAAATTGAAGGGGTGCAGGTCAAAAACGTATCGGACCGGGTATTTTTGCTTCACCTTGGCGGAAAAATCCGTATTCAAAACAAAGTGCCGGTAGACACCCGCGACGCCCTGTCGATGGCGTACACGCCGGGGGTTGGCCGTGTGTGTAATGCAATAGCAAAAGATAAAGAGAAAGTTCATACGCTTACAATCAAACAAAATTCCATTGCCGTTGTAAGTGACGGCTCAGCCGTACTGGGTCTGGGAAACATCGGCCCTGAAGCTGCGATGCCTGTGATGGAAGGAAAAGCGATGCTGTTTAAAGAGTTCGCCGATATCGACGCCTACCCAATCTGCCTGGATACCCAGAATGTGGATGAAATTGTAAAAGCGGTTGAGTGGATGTCACCCGGTTTTGGCGGTATAAACCTGGAAGATATTAGCGCCCCGCGCTGTTTTGAAATTGAAGACAGGCTGAAAGAATCCCTCGATATCCCCGTATTTCACGATGATCAGCATGGTACGGCCGTTGTAGTTCTTGCGGCAACGATCAACGCAATGAAAGTAGTGGGTAAGAAACTGGCGGATACACACGTAGTGGTGGTTGGAGCCGGGGCGGCAGGCGTGGCCATCATCAAAATGTTGAAAAATGCCGGGGTAGAGAAGATTCTCTGCTGCGACAGTACGGGCATCATCAGCCGGAATCGGCTGCCCGATTTGAACGACAGCAAAAAATGGCTTGCTGAAAATACAAATCCAGAGAATATAGATGGCTCTGTTTTGGATGCGACAACAAATTCTGATCTTTTAATTGGCGTTAGCGGCCCCGGCAGTGTTCCAAGGGAAGCCGTTGAGAAAATGGGGAGCGACCCAATTGTATTTGCACTCGCAAACCCCGATCCAGAAATTATGCCGGAGGAGATTGAATCCATCGCGCGGGTGATTGCTACCGGCAGGAGCGATTATCCCAACCAGATTAACAACGTACTTGCTTTTCCGGGGCTCTTTCGGGGTGCACTGAATGCACGCGCCACAAATATCAACGAGGAGATGAAGCTTGCCGCTGCCCATGCCATCGCCGGACAGATTAACGAAGATGATTTGAGCGAAGAGTACATCATACCAAGTGTATTTAACAAGCAGGTTGTCCGACGGGTAGCAAAGGCGGTAAAGGAAGCCGCCTATAAAACCGGGGCAGCACGGAAATAGAATAATATCTTTACGTATTTCTACATCAAACCCGGCGTGTACTCTTCGCGCCGGGTTTTTTTATGGATAATTAAGAAACTGACCATACAGAGTCGCTGCGTATTAAACCGGTTCATATACATTATATTTTTACACGTTAAACCCGTAAAAACATACAAGACAGGATACTATAAGAAAAAATGAGATCAATCATTTTACGGTGGTTATGAATCTGTTTTTTTGTATAATAATCAAACCTGGGAGAAAATTGAATCCGAAAAAAATCGGTGGGGGAATATGAAATGGAAATCGATGAGGTACTCAGAGATTTAAAACGCAGAGAGTATGATGCCTGCAGAAATCTTTTCGCGGTAGTTTATAAACAGCTGTTAAAACTGGCTCAGATACAGCTAAACAGGGAGAGTTGTTGCTCTGATTTTACGAACGTGGAGCTGGTGCATGAACTATTTGAAAAAATGATGCGCCAAAAAAAGCTGAATATCAATAACCCGGGCCATTTCTACGCCCTGGCCGTGTGCGGGATGAAACAAATCCTGGTTGATAGCGCCAGGAGACGCAGCTCAATTAAGAACGGCGGCAGCTGGAACCGAATTGACATCGATCCGCATCAACTTCACTCGCAGTTTTACATCTGGCAACCCGATGGTATAAAACAGCTTATGCGTGATTTGAAAAGTTACGACGAAGCGTGTTTTGAAATAGTAAGGCTTCGTTTTTTCCTCGGACTAAGCATTGTTGAAACTGCAGAGGCGCTGGATATTTCGACAAGTACCGTAAATCGGCACTGGAAAAAAGCGCGGCTTTGGATGAGAAGAAACTATTATGAGTATATCTGAAGGATCCCGACTCACCGGTCAAAGTAATCGGCGAGTGCGCCGGCCATCACATCTTTATTATCTTTCAGATCCTGTAAGATGTGCCCTTTTTCGAGCAGAACAATCCGGTTACAGATATCGGTGACGTGGGTAAGATCGTGACTTGAGATCAGGAATGTGGTTCCACGCTCCTCACGCTCCTGAAGCACCAGTTTTTTCAGGCGGTTTTGTGATGTGGGGTCCAGGTTTTCGAACGGCTCATCGAGCAGAATGACAGACGGAGATCCCATGAAAGCAGCAGCGATTCCCACTTTTTTGATGTTACCCTTTGAGAGGTCACGGAGATATTTCTTCTTGCCAATGATTTCATCGTTGAAAAAGGGGCTGAACCTTTCAAGATGATTATCCAGATCCTGCCCGCGCAGATCGTAGATCTTTCTAAGCGTCTCGAAATACTCATTCGGTGAGAGAAATGAGAGCAGCATATGCTCATCCAGGTAGGAGCCCACGTGATTTTTCCATTCTTCTGTCTCTGTAACATTTTCACCGCTGATGGTGACGCTTCCGGATGATGGCCGGATCAGGTCCAGTATCAGCCGAAACAGCGTGGTTTTGCCCGCACCGTTGTTACCCACCAGTCCGAAGCACTCTGATTTTTCAATAACCAGGCTTTGGATGTTAAGTGCCTCATCGGGGCCAAAAAGCTTTTTTAAATGATCGACCTTTATCATGTTCCCTGCCTGAATGTGGATGAAACTCTGTGACGTTTAGCGATTAGCTTCCGAACGTTATAGGAAATCATCCTGTCGTAGAATACGATTCCCACCAAACCACATAAACCCAGGGCGACTAAAGCCGCATACGGGCCAAAAAGAAAGTTCACCGGAGAGTAAATAACAAAGGGAAGTACAAAGAACGGAATTGCCATCAGAAACTGCGAAATCCCAATACCGTCGTAATTAAACATCGCCCGTTTATTAATATCCATCGGCTTGGGTTCCCAAAACGAAAACAAGGTAACGAAATGTATGCCTATCCCTGCAATGTAGAGAAGAGCTACGGTATGAAACATCAAAATTTCCCAGCCAAAGTATATATAGGGAAGAGAAATCAGATAGGCAATAAAAGAGATAGTGATCTGCACAATTAGTTTTCCCCGTATAAATGCCTCCAATCCGTGCCTTTTAACCATGAAAAAATCGAATGAGGCGGAGTTCCAGCTGAGCAAAAACTGACTATAATTTATGAAAAAGATTGAGATGATTAAGATAGCTATGAAGAGGTAGAGTTCCGAGAATACCAGCAATGATTCATCAAACCCTTGTGGCATTCTGTACATGAAGAAACCGTATAATAGGCCAAAGCAGGATAAAAAAAGAAACCCCCTGCTTTTTTTGTGGCGAAGGATCAGTTTCAGCTCCACATCGGCATAAATCCCTGCCGCCCCGAACCGACTGAAGAGATTGGTGTCTGAGCCGCTCATGAAGGCATTTCCCTTTTTCGTAATGCTGTCCAGCGATGCGTTTGCCAGATAGCGACTGTAAATGAGCAGGTAGGCTGCAGACAAAGCAAAAATTGCGGCAATCAACGGGAGAGGCCCGGATGACGCAAGTGCAAAAAAGGGAGCAGAAATTTCTCCAGCATTCACAATCCCGAAGTAGAGCAAAAAGAACGGTGTGATGGTAAGTGCAAAAAGAGAGAGTATGGCGGATATGCTTCCGTCAGTCACCTCCTTTAGCCAGAGCACAAAAAAGTGCAGGGCTATACTGAAGAAGAAAAGAGTGCCCAGCCATATTGATGCGTGGAGAGGACCATAAACGGGGCTTATATCCGTGATGGTGATCGGCGCAAACAGAATGATTACCAGCAGGGAAAATGGAGAAACGAGTGAGCGCGCCAGCAGAAAGTGGATAATCCCGGATTTTTTTATCGGCAGATGGAGATAGCGGTTCAGATCAAAAAGCGGCTTTTTTTGAATGAAGAGCCGAATCAGAAATTCGGTAAGCAGATAGAAGATAGCCGCCACGTTCAGGAAGGCAGGCACATTCTCCACATCAAAAAATCTTTGCAGAATCAATCCAAGGAACAGAGCAAGACCGAGCAGGTATATCAGCACAAAGACAACCAGAACAAATACCAGCAGTGCAGAAAGAAGATCTCTTCCGAAAGAGAGTGAACGAACTTTTTCCAGCGCAAGCAGCCTGATGAACTCAGGGGCTATATGTCTTCCTGATTTTAGCATTCTTTATAGTAAGCCACCTCCCTGTTAGATTCAAGGCAGGGGACTTGTGATTTCAAGCCTGAAGATGGGTGATGTATTTGGTAATGATCAATAAAAAGGGCGTTGGCAGTTCAAAAAAGAGTTTAGGCGGAATCTTTTATGAATTCAATTAAAATACTATTAATAAATGTTTTATAGGATTCATTTAAAAAAAGTATATTTCTAGACAATAACTGTAACTCCCTGCATTACATGAGTAAGAAAAACTGAACTAAACGGATATATTCAGTTCTCAAAGCATGCATTAGCCGAAGAATCATCATTTGATTTTCAAGTTCTCTTGCTGCCGGCTGCCTTCATTACACTTTTATTTGCATACCCGATCTTTCTTTTGCCTAATCGATTCGAAATCATCTGAATAGGCCCTATCTTATGTTATCGATTAATCATTATCTATATGTCTATCAGAAACAAAGAGAAGCCCACGCCGGAAGAGCTGCAGGATTTCGACAAGTATAAAAAGCTACAGGATCTGGACCACAACGAGATGGTCCCGTTTATTCTGGAAAATCTTAAAAACCGCAACCCTGTCACAGCCGCATTCAAACACGGCACGATGATATTAATAGCTATTGTGCTGTTTGTATGGATTGGCCGGTGGGATACCTCTGCATTTTTTCTTGGCCTCGGCGCAGGCATTTTATTTACGTTTACAGTAGGCGTTCTGCTCCATGAACTGCTTCACTTGCTTGTCTATAAGATTTTGGGTGCTCGCAAAACAAAACTAAAGCTGCTGCTCGATCAGGGTGCTGTTGCGGCCGTTGCCGATCATTTTGTGGTTTCGGAAAAAGAGTTCTACTGGCTCGCCTTCACCCCGTTTGTGGTGCTGACCTTGGCCGGATTAACCGCGCTTTTCCTGACATATGGATGGGTTTTTTACGGGGTTTCAGCCTTTCTTATAATGCACGCCACGGCATGCCTGGGCGACTTTTCACTCGCAGGTTTTATGTACGAGCACCGCAAGGAGGAGATATATACGTATGATGATGTGCAAAATGACAGAAGCTTCTTTTACAAAAGAAATCCGGATATCAAAAATAGCGAGGCGTAACGCTAACTGACACTACATCCTGGGTATCTGCCCTCTGATTTCACCGTGCTGATGGCGGTGCGATGAAACGTTAATATAGAGCTGACCTTTACGTAATGCATCCCTCAGCGCAGCGGTTAACTCAAACGCATTCTCCTCTCTTTTAAACACTCCTGCAGTTCTGTTTTCTGCCACGTCCGAGGTCAAACGCAGCATCCTGTGACCGGTCCTGCCTATTTCGCCGTAGTGGACGTATGCAGCCCAGTATACCCCTCGCAGATCCTGGAACTCCCCTTCAATAAACAAAGAGTCCCCTTCAACAGTAATGGTGGCAAATCCCATAGCTGGTGTTTGCACAACAGGCCTGTGGTTATAGCCTGCCAGTATAATTTCGGAGGAAACCTGTGCAAGAACAGGAAGCACCCAAAGAGTTAAAACCGCTGATGTAAGCAACCCAATTCGTAAAAGCATGCCTCTTCTGTTTTGATTAACCGTACCTGTATATATAACGTATTAAGTTGTTCATTCAGGTATGTAGAGGGATAAAATTTAGAATAATTCTTATGTGAGTCACCTCGCAAAGGCGCTGCGGTGCAAAGGGCTTTCGTTCCGGTTTCAGGAGGCTCAGAAGATCATAAGCAACATTTCTTATACTTCCTGCCGCTTCCGCAGGGACAGGGATCGTTGCGGCCTATATCTTTATATGGATTTGTTGCAGGCTCCGTGTCCTGAAGAAACGACCGAGCCGCAAAGGGATGGTCATCTTCGGTAAAATCTGAAAAAGGATTCAGTCCGCCTCCGATATCAGGTAGATCATCGGGTGGTGAAAAGGCGCCCATAAACGGCTCAGTGCTTAGAATTTCATACCTTTCAAAGATAGTTCTGGGCTGATCGTTACCACCGGCCACTTCTCCCTTAATATCATGTTCCACCGCCTGTAAATCACCAACCATCGTTTTATAGATAAGGTTATGCTCAAAGAGTTTCCTTATGGAGGGCAAAAGTTCCTCTGCTGAAATATTGATACAGCTCCACACCAAAAAGCTGAGCAAGGTTGTGTCGATAACGCGGTCGTTATCGAGCTGACCGAGATGGAATTGAATCAGATCGTCGAAGCGCTCAATGACTTCTTTTCGTTGTGCTTTATCTAACCTGACCAAATTCTCAAGTGCTGAAACCCCAATGTGTCGGCTGTAGGCATCCAGGTCGGGCTCCTTCACGAAGTTTGTGACAGCCTCAAGATTCTCTTTACCAAGGATTGCAACGGGTTCAGAAAACAGATCTTCCAGGAGATCACCATACCAGAACTCCCGAAACTCGTCGCCCTGACGAAGTAAGTCCAGAATTTTATCGAGTGATTCTTCACTTCTCAGCTCGGTGAGAAGCAAAATGGCGTGAACGCTGAATTCATAGCGATCATCATCCCATCCGTCTACTTCATCAGAAGCCTCATCATAAAAAAATTCGTACCGGCAGATTGCATCCTCCAGAACACGTTCAAGATCGGGGATAACTGTTTCTCGTGGTAGTTTCAGTATGGTATTAATAAGCTCTTCAGGGATATCGAGTCCGTGCCTGTAGAGCTCTTCAATTTCGGAATGGGTGAACGACGGGGGCTGATCGGTTTGAAGATCCCTGGCATAGCCCCGGCACTCTACCCTCCGCTCCATGAGCTTTTCCTGTTGATGAAGATCCAGATTTTTCTTCATGTTGTGCTGAATCATATCAAACATTGATCGCTCTACCTCGGGAGAATCGGGTTCAATTTCACTGATAAAATCGAGTCTCAATTTTGCCTCATCCGCTCTGTCCGCTTTTATGAGGTATTGGATAGCCGTTCCATAGTATTTCGATACTTCATCAACATGAAAAATGTCGCGGTCGGGGAAGAGCTTGTGAATGTGCATCTCTTCACCTAATAACGCGGGAACCTCGTCTAACTGATTGTTAGCAATGAGATCTTCAGCATAATTGATTCTTCCAAAAAGATAGTCGGGACGCTGGTGAACAAGTTCACGATTTATCTCGACTGCTTTTTTATAATTTCCGGATCGATCGTAAGCAATTGATAAATAATTCTTGAAGTGCGGAATGCGGGGGTATTTCTTGCAAAGCCGATGAAGTTTTTTAATGGTGCTTTTCTTACCCTTTATAACGTCAGGGTATATATCATCGATCTCGTCAGAAGCTTCATCCGATATCCGGAACAGCTCATTTATAAAGTCAGAATCATATTTAATTTCAAAACTAAATGGGTTCTCTTCAACAGGGGGCTCAGGCATTGGTTTTGCAGATTAAGATGCAGGAAAAAGTTCGAAACTAAATTAATCACTTTACGATCTAATCGAAACGGGTCAATGAGACTAATAATTGAAGCCCCCCGGCTTTTATCCTTTCTACACGGTTTATATATTTCCATCAGATGATACAACTGAACTCAAAACCAAACTCTTTAAGCGATGCCAGTTATAAAATTGACGGATCACATGTTATCCATGCTCGAAATGGCTCTTGATGATAACAGCTACACGGCCGACTGGTATTTTGACAGGGAGAAAAATGAGGTCACTTTTATCTCGGAATATGACGACCTTGAAGAAGAGAAGGAGTTAAAACAGCTTATTGAAGAAGATGAGGAAGAGAAACGGTTTACCTACATCAGCCCGTTACCAAGCTGGGAAGACTGGCAGCTGATGGAAGATTTTATCCTGGAGCAGAACGATCTGGATGACCCCGTTCAGTCAATGCTGTTGAATGCGATTAAAGGACGCGGGGCGTTTCGGAGATTTAATGATGCGATTGATGATGCGGGGATCAGGGATCGCTGGTACGCGTATAAAAATATGGAGGAGCGGAAAAGGGCGCTTCAGTGGCTGAAAGATCACGAACTCATCACGGATAAAGGCGTAGCCGAAGGAATAAAAATGCTGGAAGAGAACATTGCACGCCGCAAACGTATTGAAGAAGGGCAAAAGAGAATGACGAAAGGTGCCCGGGTTGTTTGTATTGAAACGGTTGGCCACGCGGATAAAATCACCCCGGGAAAAGTGTACGACATTTTAGATGAACGCCCGGATGACCTGCTGATCCGTATAGAAGATGATCGCGAAAAAATTATATGGCTTCCGAAGAGCCATTTTGAACTGGTTTGATGTTCCATAAGACCTGACAGATTTTAGTTAAAGCTGCCAGTTCTTTACACTAATACTCTCCGAAATCGTAACCAGATCCGCAATGTCTTTATGAGACATTGCGGATCTATCATTTAATCAAGAAAACCCAAACCACACCATTCCCACCATGCAGAGTCCGGCAAATGCCAGCAGCTTGAGGAGCAGCGGAAGGCAGAATCGGAACCAGCGATCGTAGGGTACGCCCGCCATTCCTAAAATCCCCATCAGAACAGGGTTTGTGGGCACAATCATATTGGCAAACCCATCGCCATAGAGAAATGCCTGCACGGCAATTTGCCGAGAGAGTCCCAGGATATCTCCCAGCGGAACCATCAGCGGCATTGTTAAAAAGGCCTGGCCGCTTCCCGAGGAGACAAAAAAGTTCATAATCGTCTGCATCAGCATCATCCCAACCGCCGCAAGCTCAGGGCCAACCATGCCAAGCGGAACCGACATTGCATACACAATGCTGTGCAAAATTTGACCCTCTTCCATGATTAATGCAATTCCGCGTGCTATTCCCACGAGCAGGGCCGTCTCGGTCAGATCCTTCGCTCCGTCTACAAACTCTTTTGCCATCAGGCTGGGCCCTATTCTCCCCACAAAAGCTGTAAATATACCGACCATCAGAAAGGCTGCTCCAAGTTCATAAAGATACCAGCCCTGCGTTGCGATTCCCCATACCGCAACACCTAAAGCCGTCAGGAAGGCAACCATGATAATAATGTGTTTGGCCGTGAGTGCCGGATAATCGGTTACGATATCAGCTTTCGACTCAGCATCGATATCTGCCATCAGGCTAACGGACGGATCTTTCTGGACACGGTTTGAGTAGCTCCAGACGTGATGGGCCCCAATCATAATAAACGGCACAAGGAGCGCCAGGCGCACTCCCGCCCCGGAATAGGTTTCGACCTCCGCAACACCCTGCGCCACAACCACAGTGTATTGGTTGAATGCCGCGGCCCCGTAACCTATACAGTAACCGGCAATGATAATTCCAACCGCCGTCATTGTATCCATCTTCATCGTTCGGCAGAGCGCAGCCAGTATCAATACAAAGGGAATATATTCGGCCGACGCTCCCATCACGTTTGATGTAAACGCGAATACAGATACCATCAGAAAGATCATGAGCGCAGGCTTTCCACCCAGGTTTTCGAGCAGTTTACCGAGAAGTGCGTCTATGGTGCCGGTTTTCCGGATGATGGCCAGAACTCCGCCAATAATGAAGAGGAAAAAGATGATCGCCTGTGCATCGGCGAAAGCTCTCGGCACGGCGGTAAAAAGCTCCACCGGGCTCATAAATGCCCGCTCCTCAGCCACTTCAAACGTTCCGGGCAGCACAACCTCCCGTCCATTTACCAGCTCCGTATCAAAAGAGCCCTGAGGGATGATCCAGGTCATTACCAACGCCGCCACCATTAAATAGAATAGCAGGGTGAGCGTATGGGGCATTTTAAATTTCATAGACGGCCGTCAGTTATATTTTTAAACTGCGCTCAAAATAGGGAGGGAGCGGTAGTGAAACAAATGGCGTGTTTTGGGTACTGGTTTTTTTGCAAAGACCTGACAGCATGCCCGCTGCCGGTACCAGTATTTTTCACTTCGTGGGATTCTCCGTCAATTGACGGATCGGAGCTGGTCCCGATTTTTTCGTGGCTATTCCGGTTCCGCGCTTTTCGGAGCGGGTTTCTGTCAGCGTCCGGGGAGATGCTGTTGGATTTAAATCGAGGATCTTGTTCGTTCGCGACCTTGACCCAACGCTGACAGATCCGGTGGGTGCTGTCAGGATTCAATTACCAATAACTATTTACAAATAACTACAAACAACCCTATCTTCGATCGCGCATGTAGATCTCACCCTTACGATTGGAGAAATGGCTTGTTGATGAGTAGACACGGTTCACTTTGCCAACAGATTCAATCCGCTCTTCCGCCAGGCGGTTGGAGGCTTCTACCGTTGTGATATTGTGCCGGTCGGCGTAGTTCAGGATGTCGGTAACGGTATCGTAAATCCGCCCTGTCTTACGCATGGCGAGCTCTTCATTATATCCCTCGAGCTCACTCGAAATATTGATAATTCCGCCGGCATTGATCACATAATCGGGCGCATAGATAATATTGCGCTCCTTCAGCATCCCGGCATGCACTACTTCGTCCTCAAGGATATTATTTGCGCCACCGGCAACAATATCGCAGGTGAGTACCGGCAGGGTATCGTCGTTAACCACACCGCCCAGCGCACACGGACTGAATATATCTACATCCAGGGCGTAAATTTCGTCCGGACCAACATAAGTTGCTGAACATTCCGCCGCAATTTTCTCAGCTTTTTCACGGTAGATATCGGTGATATAGAGTGTGGCGTTCTCTTTTGAAATGTAGCGCGCCAGATTGGAGGCAACGTTGCCCGCTCCCTGTATGGCAATTCGCTTTCCGTTCAGCGAATCACTTCCATATGCGCTTTTTGCCGCAGACTTCATTCCCATATAAACGCCATAAGCGGTTACCGGGGAGGGATCGCCGCTGCCGCCCATCGCCTTGGGAATTCCGGTTACATACTTGGTTTCAGAATAGATCCACTCCATATCCTGCTCCGACATTCCCACATCTTCAGCCGTGATGTACCGGCCCGCCAGCCCGTCCACAAACCGGCCAAAAGCTCTGAAAAGGCGCTCGTTTTTATCTTTATAGGGATCCCCGATAATGACCGCCTTTCCGCCGCCGAGATTGAGCCCGGAGATAGCCGCTTTGTAGGTCATACCCCGCGAAAGCCGAAGAACATCACGCATCGCCTCGCGCTCATTTTTATAGTTCCACATGCGGGTGCCGCCCAGTGCCGGCCCAAGCGTTGTGTTGTGAATTGCAATAATTGCCTTTAACCCCAGTTCAGGACGGGAGCAGACCACAACCTGCTCATGTCCGCCGCTATCCAAATCGTTAAAAAGCGGGAAATCCCCTTTTCTGTTCGTGATTTCTTCTCTTGTAAGCTCTGTAGTAGATTCCATCCTTTGCGATTGATTAATTTAAAAATTTTCCTGTTTTGGAAACGCTTCCAAAGGTATGGAATTGTATAGATTCTTATCAACCATAAAACGTTAAAACCCCTCGTCGGATCCAAAAACTTTCGGGACTTTTTTCGTCCGACGAGATTTAAAGCCACTATGCCAAGATAACAGGTGAAAAATTATAGATATCAGGAAGGCCGCTGCTATATTTAAGACTCATGAGTAGAACTTCGTGAAACACCGCGAGATCATCGGTGCTACTCTGCGAAAACAGTTAGCTTAATCGTTGCCTGCCTAATGGCAAGAAAATTGATACGTTACGAACAGGTACGGTAGAGTGTAGTGCGGATTTTGGCAGTGTTATGGCTTATAATGTTCATTGAGGAAAACTTCAGCTTTGTCCCGCACATTTATTATAATTGTATGTGCCTATAATCGTTATGTTACCGTTAAGAAATTATAAAGCCCGGCTTTCGTGAGGTGACACTCCACTGCCTGTTTAATGAAAATAAAACGAAATCATAATCATGCCATTCAGATGGGTATATGCTACACCAGACAGAGAAGAGACCGTTGAAGAACTAAAGCAGCAGCTGAATATTCCGGATCAGATTGCCCACCTTCTTTCGCTGCGCGGAATTGATACTTTCGAGAGCGCGCGCGGATTCTTCAGGCCGGGTATTGAGGACCTTCACGATCCTTTCCTGATGAAAGATATGAAGCTGGCCACACAGCGGCTCTGCAAAGCGATCAGGGGCAGTCAGACCGTACTGGTTTACGGCGATTACGACGTAGACGGCACCACGGCCACGAGTATCCTCTATACATTTTTGAAAAGCTTCGGGCTGAATGTGGAGTACTACATTCCCCATCGTTTCAAGGAGGGGTATGGCATCAACCCCGACGGCATTAACTACGCGATTAAAATTGATGCCGACCTGATTGTATCGGTCGACTGTGGCATTACCGCTATCGAAGAGGCAAAATACGCCAAAGAAAACGGCATCGATCTCATTATTTGCGATCACCATAATGTTGGCGACCGGTTGCCGGATGCCGTTGCGGTCCTGGATCCCAAACGCCCCGACTGCAGCTACCCGTTTGACGGGCTGTCCGGAGCCGGAGTGGGATTTAAACTGGTGCAGGGAACCATCACCGAGCTTGGCCTTTCACAGACGCTGGCCTACAAATATCTCGACCTTGTGGCCGTCTCTATCGCATCCGATATTGTACCGATTGTAGATGAAAACCGAATCCTGATGCGCGAAGGACTCGCCATGCTGAACTCCAACCCCAGGGTGGGATTTCGGGAGCTGTTCAGGCTTATCAAAGTTCAGGTCGGCACCATCACAACATCGAGCATCGTTTTTTCCATCGGCCCGCGCATTAACGCGGCTGGCCGTATGGGAGATGCCACCATCGCCGTAGAGCTGATGATTTCCACCGATGAGACCAAAGCCTCGAAGTACGCCAAGGAGCTGGAGTCTGTAAACCTGAAGCGCCGGACCACCGACACCCGCACGATGGACGAGGCTGTCGAAAAAATTGAGAACGATTTTAACATGGATGAGCTCTCATCCATGGTGCTGCATAATCCCGACTGGCACCTTGGGGTGATCGGGATTGTGGCCTCGCGCCTGGTAGACGCCTACTACCGGCCGGCCATTATGCTGAGTACGGTTGAAGGAAAAATAAAGGGATCGGCACGCTCTATAAAGGGATTTAATATCTATGAGGCGCTAAAAAGATGTGATGACCTGCTGGAGCAGTTTGGCGGCCATGAGTTTGCCGCCGGGCTTACCATGGATGAGTCGAACCTGGAAGAGTTCCGCGAACGGATGGACCAGATCGCCTACCGCTACCTGAAGGAGAATGATTTTTCACCCGAGATTGTGGTCGACTCCACCCTGGATCTGCGGGATGTAAACAAGCGTTTCTGGAAACTGCTCAGCCAGTTCGAACCGTTTGGCCCCGGTAACCTGCGCCCCATCTTTGTAAGTGAAAATATCTGCATTGAAGGTGTGCCCTCAATTGTGGGCAACGGACATCTGAAGATGAAAGTCCGGCAGGACGATTCTGAGGTTTTTGACGCCATCGGGTTTAACATGCACGAATACATGCCCCAGCTCATCGACTGCAGCAAAAATAAAATTGACGTGGCGTACGTGCTGGAAGAGAACTACTGGAACGGCCGCCGTTCGATACAAATGAGGCTGAAGGATATACATATTGGGGCTAAAGATGAAAAGCTGGAGTGAAAAGTGAAAGGTGAAAACGCAAAAGACCTTTTAAAGCCGTGGCGGACATAATTAGACATAGATTTACTGCAACCACTTTAGGTATAAATCCCGGAGCCACAATTTTTCACTTTTCACTTTTTCCCTCAAAACAGATTGTTTTCGGTTTTTAAAGCTCTTATCTTTTGCGTCTTGCGTTAAGGGACTGTAGCTCAGTCGGTAGAGCAACGGACTGAAAATCCGTGTGTCGGCGGTTCGAATCCGCCCGGTCCCACACTCGCATAAAGCCTTGCAATGCATAGTAATATGATGTTGTAAGGCTTTTTTATTTTTGGGATAATTTGCTCAAAAAATTATTCCGGGACAACATTGGGACAACAATTAAGATTAGTGACCAAAGTTAGATATTCCAATAATTTATAATTCTGCTCTCTGAAGCTCACGAATATTTCTATCCCCGTGTGTAAGGGGCCACCTGAGTAGGCAAAACCTTGTCTACCATCTTCATGTTCAACTAATTTACCGCGTTTTCTTTTCATTTTTTTCAACGCGTTTATAGGGTTAGAGGCTTGTAAAAGCCCCTAACCTTAGAGTTAATAAACCAATTCAAATAAACCATAGTAGTCGAATATAACTAACAACAGAAGAGTAATTAACCCTACCACAGCTGGTTTAGATGTTTTTTGCCAAAAAAGTTGTTGAACCCCTTCAGCCCTATACTGGGTATATATCCAGTATTTTAATACAATAACACCTATAGCTAAGGCAATTAAAAGCTCTATCATTTGAAAAAATACAAGAGTTAAAATCACTAAGATGGTGGCTACAGATGAAGATTTTTCGATCTTTTCAATCTTTTCGATTTCCATAGTACTGGTTTTAGGGGTTATTCTTTATGCATTACACAAGCATCATATTGAAGAAAAATGATAACATCCAGCCACCCTTATTCCAGTTTTCTTTGATTTGTTGGATTAACAGACTCCATAGTCTAACGAACTGAAATAAGGTTTACTTAATGATATCGAGCAGGGCATCAAAGGCAAAGACCTGGTTTCGTTTCCGGCAGGTTATTTCACGAATGATCCCTGCTGTTTCAAACTTTTTCGTCAAATTGTAGATGGTTTGTGTACTTGGCTGTTCAAGTCTTTGGAGAATGTCTTTCACTGAGATAATAGGGCGCTCAAACAACAGATCCAGGAATAACTGAGCATACTGAGAGTTCATATGTACGATCTCCTCTTTCACCCGCCCATAAAGTTCATACATACTTACCACCTTTGTCTGCATTTGAATGGCTGTCTCTTTCACCGCAATCAGAAAAAACCGGACCCAGGAGTTCCAATCCTGCTCCCGATCAACCAATCGAAGAGCCTCATAATAGTCAGAGCGGTGCTGTTCAAAATAGTCACTGATGTAGAAATAGGGGAAGGGTATCATCTTCTGTTCATACATAATGATGGGAATCAGCAGGCGTCCCACCCGACCATTGCCATCCATGAACGGGTGAATCGCCTCAAACTGGTAGTGCGAAATAGCCACCCTGATTAATAAATCTATATCTTCTTCATGGACAAACTCCACCCAGTTTTTCATAAGTTTTGTGATATCATCCGGCTTTGGCGGAATGTATAACGCTTCATCTGCCTGGCTCCCAGGTTTACCCAAGTGAACGGTTGTACGCCTAAAATTTCCGGGATCTTTCTCTTTTCCTCTTACGGATGACAGAAGCGTTCTGTGCAACGTTTTGACCAGATTCTCACCTGAAGGCTTTTTCTTCAAATATTCAATCGATTCATAAATCGCTGTCCGGTAGTTCAACACTTCAAGGATATCAGGATCTTCCTCTTTTTTATCTCCGGCTTCATACCTCAGCACCTCCTCAACGGTTGTCTGTGTACCCTCAATCTTCGAACTGGCTACCGCTTCTTTGTTTAGTAAAGGCGCCACAATCAGGTTAGGGTTGATCACATCCCGATACATTCTTCCTTTTAGTTCTCCAATGGCATGATAAGCTTCAGTAATTAACTTCAAAGGAGGCTGTATATCCATCTCAGGAGGCAGTAAAGGCAAGTTATGATGATTGATTGCTTCCATATTCTAATCGGTTGGATTATAAAACATATTATTCTAATATATAGCGTTTCATTAGAATAAGGAAACCTATATTCCAATGGACTGGAATAAAGAATAAATGAGATACGTGTGATTGGTTTGATAGACTGGATGAATCACATATCATAGCGCATCACAATATCACGTGCATCATAGTAAAACTGTGATAGTTCGGATGAAACATAATAGACAAGATGAACCATATCTCAGACTATCATAAAAATCGCAGCCGTCTCATTTCATACTTACTGTTTTCCAGCCGCTGAAACTGCAATCGGGTATTCCCGAAGAAGGAGATTTCGATCAGCGCTTATTTACAGCAAGAGTACTTGGAAGAAGGGTTAAAGAATATTCAGATAAGTCAGAAGGTCTGAGAGATCGATAATTGAATATAGTACGTTGCTGTTGTCCGAATTTAAGACCGAATTGTCTGAAGGTGACTCATGAGTTATTTATTCCTCGAAAGCTAAGCAAGTTGTGCAGAGGAGGTAGTTGGGGCTGCCGAGATGAGTGAAATTATTCGACCGGCAGTACAATCTTTTTGCCGTCCATCACATGCAAGAAAACTCTTCGTTGGCAAGAGATAGCACTGTGAATGCTAATGATGGAAATATCAATGTTTCTTCTTTCATATTCGTGGCTAAAAACAAAAGCTAAAAGGTCAAGAATCACACCCGGTCGGAAATCGAGTTCATGACATCTGTATTTTTCCAATGTTTACAACCTCAAATCAAGGCGTTAGCACTACTTTCACGCAGCTGTCTTCCTTGTCTCTGAATATTTCATACGCTTGGGGGGCATCTTCCAGTTTAAACTGATGAGTAATGATAAATGAAGGGTCAATCTCATCATTTGTGATTTTTTCTAATAACGGCTTTAGGTAATGTTGGACGTGGGTTTGCCCCATTCTGAATGTCAGGGCTTTATTCATAGCACTACCGATTGGAAAGGCATTGACGGGTCCCACATACACACCCGGGATGGATATATTGCCTCCTTTTTTACAGCACTTAATCATCTGCTGCAGCACATAGGGTTTGGCCATATCCAGATGGGCTTTTTCCATCGCTTTATCTTTAATTTTACGAACCATGCTTCCACCGTGTGCTTCCGCTCCAACGGCATCAATACAACAATCCGGGCCCCGGCCGTCCGTCATCTCCATCAGGGTTTCATACACTTCAGAAGGATCAGTTGAGTTGATGATTTCAGCACTGCTCAGCTCTTCTGCTATTTTCAATCTTTCCGGAACCCGGTCAATGGCTATGACTCGTCCCGCACCCAGCATCCATGCGCTTTTGATGGCAAACTGACCTACCGGGCCACATCCCCATACGGCAACAATATCACCGGATGATATATCAGCGTTTTCAGCAGCCATATATCCTGTTGGAAATATATCTGAAAGAAACAGGACTTTATCATCTGAAAGCGAATCAGGAACCTTTACAGGACCGATATCTGCATAAGGCACGCGAACGTACTCTGCCTGTCCTCCCGAGAAACCGCCTAACATATGAGAAAATCCAAACAGACCGGCGGGTGAATGCCCCATAACCTCTATAGCCTGATCTGCATTAGGATTACTGTTATCACAAAGTGAAAACAGATCGTGACCACAAAAATGACAGTGCCCGCATGATATGGTGAAAGGCACAACCACCCGATCACCCTTTTTTAGTTTTTTCACATCTTTACCAACATCTACAACTTCGCCCATAAATTCGTGGCCAAGTATATCCCCCTCTTCCATTGTAGGCATCAACCCACTTAAGAGATGAAGATCAGATCCGCAAATAGCGGTTGACGTCACTTTTAAAATAACGTCATTCGCGTGATGTAATTCAGGATCCGGGACATTATCTATTCGAACATCATTCTTTCCGTGCCAGCATAAAGCTTTCATATGTTTTCGGTTTGATTCAGTTTCAAGTTCTGTACAATCTGTTTCGTGTTGATGTCAGGTATCATCCGTCCTGGATTTTTGTGATAAAACTTCTCTCATTTATTTTTTCATCTGTCTCAGTACGGACATTAATGTTAAGATTTGCCACAAAACATATGTTACATGATTCTTGATTTTACTTACAGATATATAGCCGGGAGATGCGCTTCATTCAGGGTACCTGACATAAGGCTTTTTGAATGCGGAGTGATCTGATGATCGCTACTTCATCACTCTTTGAGAATCTCTATGGAAGGATGTGATTGAACGTTCTGAACTCGTCGTCGTGTACTAAGGGGGGCTGAAATACCAACGCTGATCTAATGGATCCTTCAGATTCCGGAAACAGAGAGCAGATCAACGAAAATATTGAAGATTCCTTTAGCGACTTTGAGGATGAATTTTAGGGAGATGCTGAAGTAAAAAACTGAGTTCCCGGACACCACCAAAAACCCATCAAAAAAAAGCCGCCACCCAACGTGAATCAGGTGACGGCTTTTAGTTTTTTTAGAATGAGTGGCTACTCTTTACGAGGCTGACGCCAGCTCTTTGAGTGTGTTTGCCAGTCTGTTCATTTTATCTCCGTTAGATGAAGATCCGGCCCGGCTTTCTACTTCAGCGGCCAGGTCATTCAGCATGCGGCTTTTGCGGGATCCGCTGGCTCGCTCCGCCTCGGTAATGCCTGTACGAATCATCTGCAGCGCCTGGCGGTCGAGCTGACGATCTCGTTCAAGCTGATCGGCATAGGCTCGTACAAGCGCGTATGATGCCGGCCAAGTAAACTTAGGCTGACCCTGTGGGTTAAAGTAGTCGATCTTCACGGTGTTGGCCGCAGCAATTTCGTTTTCAGTGAGAAAGTCACTCGGAATCAGCTCAAAAATATCGAGTCCGCGGGCAATTTCTGAGTTTATCAGCACGCCGTTGTACCAGTAGATCGACCAGCTGCCGCCCGTTGTCATACGATCAGGATTGATCGGGCCGCGGTCATGAAACGCGATCTCAACCGGGTTTTTAGGATCGGTAAAGTCGAATACGTTAATACCTCCCTGGTACCACGACTGAACCATGATATCGCGATCAGGAATCGGAATCATCGACCCGTTGTGGGCAACACAGTTTTCTGTTTCTGTTTGTGGAGCATCCATTTTGAAGTAGCTCTGGAACTCCATTTTTCCATCCACAATCGAGTAAATTGCGTTTGCTCCCCACTCATAAGGATCTTCTTCGCGACACTTAGGCTGCGTTCCGCCGCCCCACTCATCTGTAAACAGAACAGTAGTGCCGTCGTTATTAAACGTAGCTGAGTGCCAGTACGCAAAATTCGAATCGGCAACCGCATCAATCCGCACAGGGTTTACCGGATCGGATATATCGAGCAGCAGCCCCATTCCCTCACAAGCTCCGCCGGCCAGGCCAATTTCAGGGTAGAGAGTAATATCGTGGCACTGGTTTGGCCCCATCGCCTCAGATGCACGGCCCCGGGATGCCAGGGTTTCGTCAATAAAGTCGGGAAGCCGATCGCGCAGTGCAGCACTGTCTGCCGCAGTTGGCGCACCGGTACCGCCGCGTTCTTCAACAATTTGTGCAAGGTAGCCACGGATCATACCGTTTGGAATAACTCGCTCGCGTCCCATCATTTCTCCAATAAAACGTCCTTCAGCTCTCGCTGCTTCAACTTGCTCACGCTCTTCTGCTGTGAGTTCGCGAACCGGGGGTGCTTCCAGCCCATCAAAAATACGGGGTGAATTTGCGATCGCTGCATCCTGCGGACTGGCAAGAGGCACCTTAATTACTTCAATCCGGAAAAGGGGGCTATCGGGATCTTCATCAGGAAATGCTGTTGTACAACCGGGAAGCTCTTCTTCGGGACGAACAGGGGCAGATCCGGATACATACACATACACGTTTTCATCGTCGTTTGGATCAACCAGAACGGAGTGGGTGTGAGATCCGCGACACGTCTGTACGTTCGACACA
Organism: uncultured Rhodohalobacter sp.; assembly: GCA_964552935.1. Lineage (GTDB taxonomy): Bacteria > Bacteroidota > Rhodothermia > Balneolales > Balneolaceae > SW132. The sequence continues at coordinate 20,434 of CAZKIZ010000010.1, forward strand.
TACTCAGGATTTTCGACGTCGGAGATATCAAAAATACGAATACCGCGAAGCCTGTCGGCACTTACAGTTTCGCGGACACCTTCTGTGCCGCAATCGAGCCGGCCGCCGAGACCCTCGCCCGATACAAACAGGAGATTTCCATAGACGGAAACATCACTTTGTGAGGCAGGGCATTTAAAATCAACCGTTACCTGCGGATTTGAAGGGTCAGAAACATCCCAGATGATAAATCCGTCGTAATTTCCCTGGATCGCATAGTTATCTTTAAATGCGAGATCAGTTCCCCACGAACCCAGAAAATCTTCCGGTGGAGGGGTAGTGGACAACATGTTCAGGTTCCAGATGGCTTCTTCAGCATCAAACAAACCGCCGGCCAATCCTACACGCGGGTCAGGGCTGGGCCTTTCTCCCTCCGTAATCGGCATGATGTTAGATGACGAAGACGCCGGTGCGTCCTGGTGTGCTATTTCTGAAGATGTGCAGCTGGTAATGCCAAACATGGCTATAAAAGCAAACAGTATCCCCGGTAGTAATTGTTTCATAAGGATGTTTTTAGTTTAAGTGGTCTTTAAGTATAAAATCTTTCTTAAGTGACTGGCAAAATGGTGGTTTCACTAAGTCTGAATATCAGAGCTGGTCCAGCATCTGCTGCATTCGCTCAATTTCAGTTACCTGTTCGGCGTTGATGCCGGATGCAAGATCAAACATCTCGCGGTCAGCCGCAGCGCCATCGGCTGCAAAAAGTGTATCCACCATAATAATGGCCCCCTTGTGATGCTCGATCATAAACTCCAGGAACGTTCGGTCGAAATCTCTCCCGGTTGCTGCCGCCAGCTCTTCAAGCTGACTCTGCGAAAGCATGCCCGGCATATCGCTGTGATCGTTCATATCGTGATGGCCGTGGTGCCCATGGTGGCCGTGTCCACCTTCCTCTTCAGGCATATGAATCATCATTTCAATGCCGTCAATATGAATTTCGGGTACGGGCTGGCCTCTGTCCTCAAGCCATCTTTTCATGAGAGCTATTTCATCTCCCTGGGCATTGATGATTCTGCCTGCGAGAGTTTGAACCGAACGGCTCGCCCCATTTTCAGGCGCCAGCCGCGACATGATGAGCGCCTGTGCGTGATGCGGGATCATGCCGTACATAAAATCGATATCGGCCTGCGTAAAATTCATGCGGGAGCTATCAATCCGGGCCCAGAAGAGCTCCTCCATTTGGGACAGATCACGCTGTTGAACAGCCTCTTCTTCCATAACCTGCTCTGTGGATGAGCACGCAAGCCCCCCTGCAAAAATCAGAAAAATGAGAGACAAAACAGAAACAATGGGTGTAGAATAGTTTTTATACGGCATTACTTGAGTCAGGATACAAAATTTCAGGATAGACTTTACAATACAGCATATTTACAAATTTTCAAAAATGGCGACCACTCAATCAATGTAAAAATTTATTTCGGAATTCACTCATAACGGTCTATCGCCACTCGGATACGCAAGATTCAGTTTCTGCCTGATGATCGATTCAAGCGGGCCCGCCTGAACCACGCCGGCCTGCTGCCAGATTACCTTTCCGTTTTTGAAGAGAGTCAGGTTCGGAATTCCGCGAACATTATATCGTATGGCCACATCGGGGTTCTTTTCGGTGTCGATCTTCAGGATGATGATCTTATCGCCAAGACGGCTCTTCAGCTCTTTTAAGATGGGTGGCATCATTTTGCACGGCCCGCACCAGTCTGCATAAAAATCGACCAGAACAGGAGTATCTCCCTTTATAATTTCGGAAAATGATTTGGACTTTATATTTGTGTTCATATCGTAATGGTTTTATAACTCTAAACGTCAGATTTGCCTCTGGTAATATATACATGAATCTGACAATCCC
>CAZKIZ010000011.1:0-13027 GCA_964552935.1 uncultured Rhodohalobacter sp.
CCGCGTCCCGTTTCGTACGCTTCTTTTACACCTTCATACCCGTAAATAATACCGCCTGTTGGAAAATCGGGGGCAGTAACGTGCTCCATCAATCCGGCCGCATCAATATCGGGGTTATCGATTGTGGCTACAACGCCATCAACAACTTCCTTCAGGTTGTGAGGGGCCATGTTCGTTGCCATACCTACGGCGATACCGGATGCACCGTTCAGCAACAGGTTGGGGAGCATGGATGGAAGAACTGTCGGCTCTTCAAGCGTATCATCAAAGTTAGACTGATAGTCTACAGTTTCTTTGTTGATATCGGCCAGCAGCTCTTCAGACATTCGTTTCATGCGAACCTCTGTGTACCTCATCGCCGCGGCTGAATCGCCATCTACAGATCCAAAATTACCCTGGCCGTCAACCAGCGGATATCTGAGTGAAAATTCCTGAACCATACGTACAATAGAGTCGTAAACGGCCGAATCACCATGGGGGTGATACTTACCCAAAACCTCACCCACAATACGGGCACTCTTCTTATAATTTCGGTTATGGAGCATTCCGAGATCACTCATACCGTATAGGATCCGGCGGTGAACTGGCTTAAGTCCATCGCGCACATCGGGTAACGCTCGTGAAACAATCACTGACATCGAATAATCGATGTAGGATGATTGCATCTCGTCTTCAATTGTAATAGGTATAATCTTTTCGCTTGCCATCTATGGAAACTGGATTAAGTAAACGTGTTTCTGTTAAGTAGTGGAATTAAATATCGAGCTTGGCGTATTTTGCATTTCGCTCAATAAATTCCCGGCGAGGTTCAACATCACCGCCCATCAGCGTAGAGAACATTTTGTCTGCGGCAGCTGCATTTTCAATATTTACCTGCTGCAGGGTTCGTGTTTCGGGATCCATTGTGGTTTCCCAAAGCTGCTCAGGGTTCATTTCACCAAGTCCCTTGTAACGGGAGACATCGAATTTTTTCTTCGATTTTTTCAGCTCTTTAATGATTTTATCGCGGGTAGGGTCATCCCACGCATAATCAATCTGGCCCCGTGTGGAGGTGATTCTGTAAAGAGGCGGAGTGGCGATATAGACATGACCAAACTCGATGAGAGGATGCATGTAGCGGTAGAAAAAGGTGAGAAGCAGCGTACGAATGTGTGATCCGTCAACATCCGCATCTGTCATGATGATAATTTTGTGATAGCGGAGTTTTTCAAGTTCGAAATCTTCCTCTTTACCAACACCGGTTCCAAGGGCGGTAATCATCGCCTGAATCTCCTTGTTTTCAAGGATTTTGTTGATCTTCGCTTTTTCAACATTCAAAATTTTACCTCGAAGCGGAAGAATTGCCTGGAAGCTTCTGTTTCGTCCCATTTTTGCTGAACCACCGGCAGAGTCACCCTCAACAAGGTAAACTTCGCAATGTTCAGGATCCTTTATAGAGCAATCCGCCAGTTTACCCGGCAGGCCGCCGCCGCTCATCACGCTTTTACGCTGGATAAGCTGACGTGCTTTACGGGCAGCTTCTCTTGCTTCCGCAGCAACGATGACTTTCTCTAATATCTTTTTGGCAGTTTTTGGATTTTGCTCCAGGTACTCATTCAGTTTTTCATAAACAATAACCTCAACTGCACTCTGTACTTCTGAGTTGCCAAGCTTTGTTTTTGTCTGACCTTCAAACTGAGGTTCCGCTACTTTTACACTTAACACACAGGTCATTCCTTCACGGAAATCTTCACCTGATACGCTAATCGTACTTTTTGCCTTCAGAATATTATTCTTTTCGGCATAGTTTTTCATGCAGCGGGTAAGTGCGCGCCTGAACCCGGAGATATGCGTTCCGCCCTCGCGGGTATTAATATTGTTGACGTATGAATGCACATTTTCGGAGTAGGAGTCGTTGTACTGGATCGCCAGTTCTACCGGAACGTCTTCAACAACCCCCTGGATGAAAATGGGCTCGTCAATAAGAGAGTCGCGATTTTCATCTAAAAAAGTTACAAAATCCTTAACACCGCCGGCGTAGTGGAAGATCGTCTTTTTATCTTCAGTTTCTTCTTCCCGTTCATCAATAATTTCGACGGTAATTTCCGGATTTAGAAAAGCGAGCTCACGCATCCGGTCAGCAATGATGTCGAACTTAAACTCAGTAGTTTGAGTAAAAATTTCAGGATCGGGCAGGAACGTAATAGTCGTTCCGGTTACGTCCGTTTTGCCTTTATCCTGCAGGGGAGTGACAGTAAACCCTTTTTCAAACTCCATTACATAAATTTGGCCATCGCGATGGATTTCAGCACTGAACTTAGAGGAGAGAGCGTTCACACAGCTTACTCCAACACCGTGCAATCCACCAGATACTTTGTAGGAATCTTTATCAAATTTTCCACCGGCGTGCAGTTTGGTAAGTACAACCTCAACTGCGGGAAGTTTTAACTTTGGATGTTCATCTACCGGAATACCGCGCCCGTTATCAGAAACGGTGATAGATCCATTTTCGTGAATGATGAGTTTTATCCAGTCGCAGTGACCGGCGAGTGCTTCATCAATGGAGTTGTCAACAACTTCGTTAATCAGGTGATGAAGTCCGCGTTGTCCGGTGTCGCCGATATACATGGATGGGCGTTTACGAACGGCTTCGAGCCCTTCCAGTACCTGAATATTGGAGGCTTTGTAGTCAGATCCTTTACTTTTTGCCATATATGGGGTTGAGTATGAATTAAGATAGCGTCTAAGATGCCGAAAAATACCGCTTGTGCGCGCAAAATCAAAAAAAGCATACATATTAATTGCCGTCTCAAGAGATTGCGCGCTGGGGGTGGCGTAAGGGCCTTGCACGTTCGTGTTTTTTTGCTTGAGCAACCTTGATCTGAGTTCTAAAAACATCCGTTCTGGTGGTTACGCTCTGAAGTGTGTTGCAGATGTTGATAAAGGTGATTGGCTAGAATGGATAAAAGGAAGATGTTAATGAATGAATCGGTCTGGGTGTGCTAAAAGGGGGGATTCATGAATTAAAAAGAGATGCAGAAATGTTTGTTGAAAGTATGTTGATATTATAATCAAATAGGCTTAATTTTGAAGTCTATCAAAAAATGACAAAAACAGTTGTTATGGCACGAAAGGACGATATTACAGGAAAGTCAGCATTGAATGGCTACAGATCTTCCAAATCAAACAATAAAACGAAGCACAAATTTCAGCTGAATCTTCAGAAGAGAAGATTTTTCATACCCGAAGAAGATCGCTGGGTAACGCTGAAGGTATCTGCAAAAACTCTGCGTACAATCAACAAGAAGGGAATTTCTGCTGTGCTTGATGATGCAAGAAAGAAAGGTACTTTACTAAAAGAGGTATAATTTATGGCAAAAGGTAATCGTATACAGGTAATTCTTGAATGCACCGAAAAACCGGGCAGTTCTCGATATGTAACTACCAAAAACAGACGGAACACAACAGATCGGATTGAGCTGAAAAAATACAATCCGGTGCTGCGCAAACACACCGTACACAAAGAAATCAAATAGGATTTAGTTATGGCTAAGAAACAAGCATTCGGTGAAGAAGCCCAGGCGCTGAAACAAGCTCAGCGAAAAATGGCGAAGGTGATCATTGCAACGAAAAATGAGCGCGGCAAATACGCGTATAAAGAAGTGATGATGGACCAGGATAACGTGAAAGATTATATCCAAAGCAACAAAGGGTAAACTATTTTACCGTTCGATCTTTTAAGGTTGCATTCCGTATTATGGGGTGGAACCTTTTTTTTTGCTTACAACTAACATAATGTCCAGATATGAGTATTAAAAAATCCATTCTTGATGAACTGAAATCAGCAATGAAACAGAAGGAAGCTGATAAACTCAGAGTCTTGCGCTCCTTAAAAGCTAAAATTCTTGAAAAAGAGATTAGTGAACGCAAGGGGGGTGAATCGGAACTCACAGACGAGCAGATTGTAGAAGTGCTGATGAAGGCTGCCAAACAGAGAAAAGAGTCTATCGAACAGTTTGAGGCCGGGGATCGACAGGATCTGGCCGATAAAGAGAAAGAGGAGCTGGAGCTCATCGAACGCTTCTTACCCGAAATGATGTCAGAAGATGAGGTCAGGGCAGAAGTGAAGGATCAGATTGAACAGATGGGAGCGACATCCATGGCCGATATGGGCAAAGTTATGGGCGTTATGATGGACCGGCTCAAAGGCAAAGCAGAAGGCTCAATGGTGAGCAGTGTTGTAAAAGAGGAGCTCTCCTGATTCGATGAACGCTCTCGACTTTCTTATTATCCTGCCGATCGGGTATTTTGCCTATAAAGGCTTTACCGCAGGTTTGATACAGGAAGTTTTGGGCATTGTTGGCATTATAATCGCGATTTTTGTGACCTTTGCATACATGAAACCGGTGTCTGGTGTGCTGCAGCCATTTTTTGAGGGCAGCGATACCCCAACCATAGTTGCCGGGTTGATTCTCTTCATCGGGACCATCGCAATTGTGCAATTCATTGGGCTCGCCGTCAGAAGATTCCTGGAACTGATTAAACTGAATTTTATCAACCGGATTGCGGGACTTATCTTCGGTGCTCTGAAATCAGCTATTGTCATCAGCGGATTTTTGTGGCTCTTTGCCGGTTTCAACATTCCGGCTGATGAAACCCGTGATGAATCGATCACCTACCCGGTTATCCTCTCTCTGGCTCCCGCCACATATAATGCTGTAGCCGTCCTGATTCCCGGTATCGAGAATTTTATTGAAACCCTTGAAGAAGCAATCCAGGAAGATAACCCTATCCGAAACAATCAATTTTTTGAACGATTAAATATATGAGCTTTCCATCTGTTGAAGAACAATTAGAGATTATAAAACGGGGAACCGTTGAAATTGTACCGGAACCTGAGCTGGTAGAAAAACTTACAAAATCGCGAAAAACCGGTAATCCGCTGCGTATTAAGCTGGGATGTGATCCAACCCGGCCTGATCTGCACCTGGGACACTCCGTGATTCTGAGAAAAATGCGCCAGTTTCAGGATTTGGGACATCACATTATCCTGATCATTGGTGATTTTACCGCGCTGATTGGCGATCCTACCGGCCAGAACAAAACAAGACCGTCGTTGTCCGCCGAAGAGATCAAAGAGAATGCAAAAAGCTACCTTGATCAGGCCGGAAAGATTTTAGACAGGGATAAAACGGAGATCGTCTACAATGCGGACTGGCTGGGCCCGATCTCATTTGAGGGGGTCATTAAGCTGAGCTCACAACTGACCGTTGCCCGGATGATTGAACGGGATGATTTTTCAAAACGGTTCAGCAATAACGAACCCATTTCGCTGCATGAATTTCTCTATCCGCTGGCGCAGGGTCAGGATTCTGTTCATCTGAAATCGGACGTGGAGCTGGGCGGAACCGATCAGAAGTTCAACCTGCTGGTAGGCCGCGATCTTCAGCGTATGGACGGACAAGATCCGCAAGTTTGCCTGATGATGCCGCTTTTGGAAGGTACGGATGGCACCCAAAAAATGAGTAAATCGTACGATAACTACATCGGGATCAACGAGGAACCGAATGATATGTATGGCAAAGTGCTCTCCATTCCGGATGATCTGATCTATCGCTATTACGAGCTGGTTACCGATCTGCCAACGGACGAACTCCCCGAAATTAAAGATAAGGTGGAGAACGATCCCCGGAATACGAAACACGATCTTGCGTTTACTATTACCAGGATGTATCACGGAGAAAAAGCCGCTGCAGATGCCAGAAAGCATTTTGAACAGACGGTGATCAATAAAGAAGTTCCGGACGATGCTCCGGAGTTTGAGTTTGAACCGGGCAGTACCCACCGGCTGCTGGACATCATTTCTGATGCAGAAATGACTCAAAGTAATGGTGAAACCAAGCGAATGATAAAACAGGGCGGCGTATCCATCGATGACGAGAAGATCAAAGAGATTAATCATGAGATCACATTTTCAGCCGGCGATTCGTTAAACCTGAAAGTGGGTAAAAGAAACTATGCGAAATTAATTAGCCGATAATAGACTTCATATAGTATATTTAGCCACGGTAATCAGCTTGTAGAAGACATAAACGATTTAAAAACAAAAAGATGGGCACACACTTTAAAGGTTCAAATAGCGAAGTTAATACGCTGAACGCATTTATAAAGCTGATGCGCTCCACTGAATCGTTGAACAACAGGTTGAACAGGCATCTTGCCGAAGCTGATCTGACCGTTAGCCAGTTTGGTGTGCTTGAAGTTCTGCACCATCTTGGACCGCTCAATCAGCGGTCTATTGGCGAAAAACTGCTTAAAAGCGGCGGAAATATCACTATGGTGATAGATAATCTTGAGCGTAGCGGCCACGTGAAAAGAAAAAAAGATCCAAATGACCGACGTGCGGTTCTCATCCATTTAACACCCAACGGGGAGAAATTTATAGCCGATTTCTTTCCAAAACATCTCGAGAGAATTAAAGAAGAGTTTTCTGTTTTCACTGAAGAGGAGAAAATGACGCTCGCCAACCTTTGTAAGAAACTTGGTGTGCAGGAAGAGTAAATATGATAGGGGGTGGACCCTCCGCAAAGACGGGCCGATAATGAGAGAGAAACGTAATTAAGGGACTTAGAATTACCTTTATATAATTATTCGTTGTGATTTCCTTTCTTCATTCTGATACATAACAAGGCTCTATGACGACCCCATGAGGGTTATTGATACCTCATTTATTAGTGAATGCTGTGTAAGAAACCAATATTTTTCATTCCTATGAGGAAATGGTTTGGTTAAAATCCCTCGAAATAGTTTACAATCCAGACCCTTTCAGGGTATTTTCGGCCTGCATAAAGTCAATGGAGAGTAAAATCTTTGCCAAACATCAAGCACTTTTAATCTTACCAACACAAATCAGCATAGAATCAATTAAACTTGGGTTGAGGTAAATCTATTATTTAGATGAGATTTTATAAGCACAAGCTATTTTCTAAAAAATCAGTGTAAGTAGTTGGCGATTTTTGGCTCATACAGTTGATGAGCGATCGATCAACATATCACTTTCCTTTCGCCTCCCTGCCGGCTTTAAGGATTGCTCTATTGATAATATGTGGAATTCTTGCAGGCCGGGCGGCTCAGAGCTACATATCCGCAGGCGGGTATATGACAGGATTTGCTCTGCTTATTCTGCTATGGACGATAGCGGAGTATCGTTCTGAAGCAAACCTGAATCTTCTTAAGACCTCTCTATCCACTCTGTTGTACTCCTTGTTGATCCTGCTCTTTGGTGCTGGGCTCTTTAGTTTTGAACAGGCTCGTCAGGAGAAAATCATCGCAAAAGCAACACCGCTGCAGCTATATGAATGGGAGACTATTTTGATTGAAGGAAAGGTTGAATCAAGCGGAATAAGCCGATCCGGAAGGACGATATACGAAATAGATACAGAACAGACTACATTTCCCGAAGGCGTAATCTGGAAACACCGGTACAAGCTAAGGGTATATGCAGATACAGGCAGAGAGAATCAGCCTGGAACCGGAACGCATCTAAAAGCAGAAGTGAGGTTATTTGCATTTCCTGAGGTTCGCAATCCACACGATTTCGACTACGGCGCATGGCTGTATAGCAGAGCCATTGTTGCGCACGGCGATCTGCAAAGTGTGCTTTATACCGAGCCTTTGAAAGTAACCGGCTGGAACCGGTTGCGAAATTATGTTCAGAATAATATCGAAGATCTGTTTGATGAGAATGTAGCTCCGCTTGCTAAAGCTTTGATGATCGGGTATAAAGAGGAGCTTACGCAGGAGGAGCGGGCGTCTTTTTCACGGGCGGGCCTATCGCATATTATGGCCGTTTCAGGTATGCATGTTGGGTTTATAATTGCCCCATTCTGGCTCCTCATTCCGTTTTTATGGAGGCGAAAAAGTGGTAAATGGGTCGGTTTGATCATAATGACTCTTCTGCTGTTTGGATATGCGGGCCTGACAGGATTCAGCGCATCGGTGAGCCGTGCATCAATTATGGCGTGGCTGCTGACTTATGGCAAGTTGTTTCACAAGCTAAGGCACTCCGTAAACCTGCTGGCGGTTGCGGCTATAATTCTGTTGATCATTCAGCCTTCACAGCTTTTTGATGTCGGTTTCCAGCTTTCATTTTCTGCTGTATTTATCATTTTGCTGATCCTTCCGGAGGCTCAGCGAATCATTCCTGAACGGCACAGGTTTGGCTGGAAGGGAGGGTTAGCCACAATTGTATTGATATCTGTTGTCGTTCAACTTGGCCTGTTTCCAATATTAACCGCCTACTTTGGTGAGTTTTCATTTATAGGTCCAATCGCTAATGCGCTTGTGGTGCCGCTGCTGTCCGTAACCGTGCCGGCGGGTTTGATTATTACCCTGTTTAACGGTGTTAGTATGGGGGCATCTGAATGGATTGCTTTGCCGGTAAGCTGGGTACTATTGTGGATTAATAACGTAGCAGGCTACTTTGGGGCGGACGTTACCGGCTACATAGAGTTCAGGGAAACATCTTTCATACTGTTTGTGATGTGGCTCATATTGATTTTGAGTGTTGCTTCAGTAAGGCTGCCATCCATTCGGTGGAAGTTACTGATCTGTTTAGCCGCATCTCTGAATTTGTTATTGGCTGAGAAAATCATAAAAACCTCTACCGATCATGACCTGGTCGTAACCGTACTTGATGTGGGTCAGGGAGATGCCATCCATATTCGAACGCCTTCAGGAAAAAATATTCTGGTAGATACCGGCAGGTGGAACCCGATGGGCAATAGCGGAGAGCGGGTAATTTTGCCGTTTCTTGAATATTCAGGCGTTGACAGGCTGGATGCCGTAATAATCTCTCATCCGCATGCCGATCACATAGGAGGCCTCCCATCAATTATGCAAGCCGTGCCTGTTGACACACTTTATCACAGCGACTATCCATACGATTCTCAGCTATACAGGCAGTACAACCGGCTGGCTGAAGAGAAAGAGATTCCGGTCAGGGATGTAAGTGCCGGCTATATGATTCAGATTGATCCCCTTATCCGGATGTTCGTTGTAGGGCCGGATGCGGAAGGCAGGCCAGACCGAAATCCGAATAATCACTCCCTTGTTTTGCTGTTACAGTATGGCGACACATCATTTCTGTTTTCAGGAGATGCAGAGAGGAATCAAGAAGAGCAGCTGGTGGAGAGGTATGGCGACTTTCTTGACGTAAATTTTTTGAAAGCGGGTCATCACGGCAGCCGGACCAGCTCCACAAAAGCATTTATAGAGGCTGTAAATCCAGATATTACAGTGGCTTCACTCTCATTCAGAAACAGGTTTAACCATCCGAACAGAGAGGCGATAACAAACATAGCAGAGAGCGGATCGAAAAAATATTTCACAAGCCTCTCCGGAGCTCTTATATTCAGGTCTGACGGTCAAAGAATTGAATTAGAGGAATATTAATTTTGTGCCTGAAATCTACAAAAGAAAATCGCCTGCCTCTGCTAATAACGCTCATAAACAGATATAATGACTACTGAGGAACGCCCGAGCTTTGAAGAAGCTTTAACAAAGTTGGAAGCTATAGTTGAAAAACTGGATGACGATGAGATAACGCTCGAAGCATCCGTTCAACTTTACGAAGAAGGCTTAAAACTCTCTAAAATCTGTAGTGAAACGCTCGAAAATGCTGAGCTGAAGATTGAGGAGATTGAGAAGAAGAAATAACCACTCCCACTATGGAAAGCTATAAACCGGTACCGGGCCCGCTGCTGAGCAACATACATACTCCGGCAGATCTGAAGAAATTAAAACCTGAACAGCTGCAGGATCTTTGCGATGAGCTTCGTGAATTTATTGTGGATATGGTTTCGGTGTACGGAGGCCACTTTGGTGCAAGTCTCGGCGTGATCGAACTTACGGTAGCTATTCACTACACCTATAATACGCCGGAAGACAGGCTCTTGTGGGATGTGGGCCACCAGGCGTACGGACATAAAATATTAACCGGGCGACGGGAAGATTTTCATACAAACCGGAAATATAAAGGGCTGTCGGGCTTTCCTAAAAGAAGTGAAAGTGAGTATGATACGTTTGGTGTTGGACATTCCAGCACATCTATTTCAGCCGGACTCGGTATGGCCATCGCCCGCGATCTCGATAAAACAGGTCGGAAAATTGTATCTGTAATAGGTGATGGAGCTATGACTGGCGGCATGGCATTCGAAGCGATGAACAACGCGGGCGCTTTGAAGTCTGACATGCTTGTGGTGCTGAATGATAACAATATGTCGATCGACCCCAATGTGGGCGCGCTGAAAGAGTATCTTGCTGAAATCACCACCACTAAGACTTTTAATAAGATGCGTGATGAGATCTATGATCTCCTTGGCCATCTGAAAGGGGCTGGTGAAAAAATGCGAAAAGTTGCTTCCAAACTGGAGAGAGCCGCAACAGCAGCAATCACGCCCGGAGCCCTGTTCCAGGCGCTCGGTTTTAAATACTATGGACCGGTAGACGGACACAATGTGGACGCGCTGCGCCGCCAGCTCGAAGATTTGAGAACTGTTTCGGGTCCAAAGCTTCTGCATATTGTTACCGTCAAAGGGAAAGGATTTGCACCGGCAGAACGTGAGCAGACGAAGTGGCACGCCCAAAGCAGCCCTTTTGATAAAATTACGGGGAAATCACTGGTTAAGAAGAGCAACGGCAACCAGCCGGCGCCTAAATACCAGGATGTGTTTGGAGAGGCTCTTGTAGAGCTGGCCGCACAGAATGAAGACATTGTTTCGATGACGCCCGCCATGCCGAGCGGATCGAGCCTCTGGCCGATGATGAATACATTTCCTGAGCGTTCGTTTGACGTGGGAATTGCCGAGCAGCATGCCGTTACGTTTGCGGCAGGATTGGCAGCCGAGGGTAAAAAGCCGTTCGCTGCACTCTATTCAACATTTTTACAGCGAGCATACGACCAGGTGATCCACGACGTGGCTATACAAAAGCTGCCGGTGGTATTCTGTATTGATCGTGCCGGGCTTGTGGGGGCTGACGGACCCACACATCACGGATTGTATGATGTAAGCTACCTGCGGGCAGTTCCAAATATGATTGTTTCTTCTCCGATGGACGAACAGGATCTGCGTGATATGATGTATACCGCCTCGGAATATGATGATGCCGCCTGGGCCATCCGCTACCCGCGGGGCCGCTCAACCGGGATGCAGGTGCGGGAAGGATTTCAGAAGACAGAAATTGGTAAGGGGAGAGTGATCCGCGAAGGAGATAAAGTAGCGGTACTGAGCTTCGGGCCGATCGGAAACTACGTCGTTGAAGCAGCAGAGGAACTGGCCGCCAGCGGAATTGAAATCGGCCATTATGATATGCGATACGCCAAACCGATCGATGAATCGATGATCGATTATGTGCTCACCAAATATGATCAGATTATCACCATCGAAGACGGTACAGTACTTGGCGGATTTGGATCAGCCGTGGCAGAATATGTGGCGGAGAAAGGTGCAGGTGTACCATTAAAGATTATGGGTGTGCCCGATATCATTGTAGAGCACGGTACTCAGAGAGAGCTTCATGATGAAGTAGGAATTGGGCCCGACGGGATTATTGCTGAGGTGAAAAAAAGGCTGGGTATTTTAGTAGGATAAGCTAAGTTGAAGTACTTACCCTTTCCAGTCTTTCTGCCAGCCACATCTTAATAACTGACTGTCGCGATACTCCCAGGCGCTTTGCCTCTCTGTCAAGTGAATGTACCATCCATTCCGGAAAATCGACATTTACACGCTTCGTACCACCGTATGGCCTGCGGGCTTCAGTCAGGTTAAGATGCTCTGTTACATTTTCACCGGCGTCAAACTTTTTGTCAAAATCTTTAGCTTTCATGCGAATTCACCTCCTTACTGTTTGTAAAAATTACCCGTACTTTAATGCGGATCAATTAAACGTCTGTCAAAGTTTTTAAATATACGGTTTAACAAAGTGTCATTTACTTTAAACGACTTCGATTATCATCTCCCTGAAGAGCTTATCGCCCAAAAACCGGCAACCCCGCGCGACCATTCACGACTGCTGGTTTACAACCGGGAAAACGGTAGCATCACCGACGACTATTTCTACAACATCGGAAAGTATCTGCCGGATAATACATCTCTCGTGGTGAATAACAGCAAGGTCGAAAAATGCCGGCTGCTTTTTAACGGTGGAAAGGTTGAGATTTTCGTCACCAAAGCGGTGAATGACAAAACCGTGGAGGCGATGGTGAGGCCCGGGAAAAAATTTAAGCCGGGTAAAACTGCAGAACTTCCCGGCGGAATCACGGCTAAAACAGTGTCGGTTGCAGAGGATGGAATCCGGACGATTGAGCTTTCTCATTCGCTGGACGATGCGGCGGTAGAGCCGTATAAACACACACCGTTTCCGCCCTACATTGAGCGGGATGAATCGCTCTCTGACCGCTATCAAACGGTTTTTGCGAAAGATTTGGGCAGCAAAGCGGCCCCCACGGCCGGACTTCATTTCACCCCGAAGCTGCTGCATAAACTGGAGCAGCAGGGAATCAAAAAGAAAGAGGTGACGCTGCATGTAGGCCTTGGAACCTTTGCGCCGGTAAAAGCGGACAGGATTGAAGATCATATCATGCACAGTGAGTGGTACCAGATATCACAGCAGCAGGCGGATGAACTGAACCGTTCGGAACGCATTACGGCTGTAGGGACCACAAGCGTGCGCGTGCTGGAATCAGCGCCAAAAGATGGGGGCAACTTTATCCCGTGCTCGGGCGATACCGATATTTTCATCACGCCGGGATATAAGTTCAAATCGGTTGATCACCTGATCACCAATTTCCATCTTCCGAAAAGCACGCTCTTGATGCTAATTGCGGCATTTACGGGGTTTGATGAGATGAAGCTAATTTATGAGCACGCAATCCGTGAAAAATATCGATTTTACTCATTTGGGGATGCAATGCTGATATTGTAATTCAACGGCTTTTAAATATGCTATTGATTGGGAGTTATTCTTGAACTATAATTTCCTCGAAGCT
>CAZKIZ010000011.1:13127-21924 GCA_964552935.1 uncultured Rhodohalobacter sp.
TCAAATCAATTGAATCAACCCGGATACATTGTTCGGGTTGATTTGTTTTATGCCTCTTTTAAAACTGAACAATTCCTGTTCAACTAACTGAGGCTTCAGAATGCACGATTATCAGCACAATTATAATCGTTTTAAATCCAACTTTATTAAATCATATATCTCTATGCGAAAGCTCGGATCATTTTTTGGTAATCTACTGGTAAGTGTCGTTTCATTCTTGGTAATGCTGTTCCTGGCAATTCTCTCGTTTTTTGTAATTGTATTTGTTGTCTCTGCAGGCGCCGGTTTTGCTGGTTTGCAGCCGTCAGCAGACTTTCTTGTATTGTCGGCCACATTAATTGTTGTAGCTGCTATTGTTGCCGGGGGAATATCGCCAATAGCGTTTTTGACAAATATCAATGTTCAGGATGATAAAAACAGAGTAGGCTAATTTGGTACAGGGTTAATTAGTTAACCAGTTATTGGTGTATTGGTTAGCGGCAGAACATCAGCCGTAGAAAAACCAACTCGCCAATAACACAGTTGATATGCTCACAGGGGCCAATCTGCGCTGTAAACCGATCCATCCATCGCCCCGGTGAAATAGATGGTGCTCCCGTCTTCTGAAATTGTAAACGATCTCGGGCGGGCTTCATATTCGTCAAGACCGGGGAACTGCACTTCCTGTATTGATGATCCGTCATCGGGCAGCCAGGCCACGGTAACCGGTGTTGGTTCGATCGTGCTCATAAGTATGGCTACGCCTCCGGTGCCGGCCTCAATCTGGCTTGCGTACTGCAGCATAATCACATTGCCCTGCCCCCGTTCAGACATCATTTTATTGCGCTCAACAAATTGATCAAAAATACCTTCCGACACGGGGAGCTCCATGGTTAGGTCCCATTCCAGCTCTCCGTTGTGGGAGTATTTTTGAAGCAGTCCCGAACTCTGCTGAAATGAGTATAGCCCGGAATCATTGCTGCTGAGCAAAATTTGATTTTGCATAAATGAGGGAACCCTGCCGGAAACGGCATCGCTCTGAGCCTGTTGCAAGTCAATTCCATCTTCGGTTTGGGCAAACTTTTCACCAAACTGATGGTTTTGTTCATCATCTGTAAGATGGCTGAACTGGATTAATGCACTGCCACTGCCACCGGCGGGCAGATAAAACTCATGCGCTGAATGTGCGGCAATAGATATGGCGAGATTCCCGGTATCAACAGCAAAATCTTCGATGAAGTCGCCATCTCTTGTGAAATGGAGGATTCGTGCGGCGGAGCGGTCGTAGAGTACGTAGGTATCATCAAAAAGCCAGAATTCGGGGATGAAACGAAACTCCCCGGGGCCGTCTCCCTCCCGGCCGAACTGAAACTCTTTTTCACCACTCTTGTCAAACACCATCATAGTAACGGCTTGTGTATCATACACCAGAAGGCGGTCTCCATCAGAAAGAAGTCCTGACGGCATGCCGAGTTCAGGTACTGTTTCAGGTGAAATCAGATGATTGGCGGCTTCAACGGAGTGACTTTCAATTGAAAACGAATCGTTATCTGCCGTTTGGGTGCATGCGCTGATCAGCAGGAGGATAAATGCGTATCGATATAACATAACTAACTTTTTAGTACATGATACTATGCTTTTCGTATAAGTCCAAAAATTCTATGCAGCGTCACACCGAATAGAAATAGTGACTCAGCTCTCTTTCTCATACTGTTTATTATAGGCGAGGGTGATCTTCTGGTTCATGTGTCGCTTGTAGTTTTCATACTCGTACCGGCGCACGGTAAATTCAGAGTGGTAGTTACCGTCATTGCAGTCTACATGCAGGCGATCTTTTTTTTCTGTCTCAGATATAACCACATCAACTTTTCCGAGACTATAGGATTCTACTTCTTTGCTCATTTCTTAATACATTCATTTTTTTCGGTGCGCCTGAAAGATACAGCTTTTGTATTTAAAGCTCTGATTACTGATTTTATGTTAACTGAACAATCAACCTAAAATACCCATTCATGAAACTACCTGCATATTTACTAATCCTGATATTTATTTTTGTATCCTGCGCCGGCAATGACGGCACTGAAATAACACCGGAACTCCCGGCTGAAACTGCTCATGAGCAGTTCTTTTCAAACCTGTTTGCACTCTGCGGGGAAACATTTTTGGGTGAATCCACCTACCCTGACGATCCGGACCATGATCTTGTTGATACGGAGTTAAGGGCTACAGTATCTACCTGCACCGAAAACAGGATTGAGGTAGACCTGGTTCGCGGCGGCGATACGTGGCATGCCACCTGGATTCTTGAAATGAGAGAGGCCGGGCTTCACCTGTATCACGACCATATCGGCGATAAGGAGTACGAAGAGGGTGAGGAGCCCAATACCGGTTATGGCGGGTATGCCGACGACCGCGGATCTGCAACTCAACAATACTTCCCGGCCGATGATCACACCGCTGAGATACTTCCTGAAGCATCAACCAACGTCTGGATGATGGATATGAACCTGGAAGAAGGTACATTTGTCTACTACCTGGAACGCCACGACGAGCCCAGGTTCAGAGCGGAGCTCAGTCTGGTGAATGACTAATATTTATTAAGTTAATTTTAAGTAGAACGGCATTAAGTCCCCGTTAAGTGATTGACGGGGATTTTTTATTGGTTTTATATGGTATTGAAAACGAGTAATTGAAAACAGCTTCCGCGTTTGTATTTTGAAGCAAATCAGATTTACCAGGTATGAACAAATCAAAATTCAGGCTTACCCACCCGATAAAGTTTTTTATAGAAAGGCAATTCGTAAAAGGGCCTCAATATCAATTATTGGCTGTTATAGCTTTGATTGGTATTTTTTCAGTTGTGGGTGGAATTTTGGCATTGCCTACTGATGAAGCAAATGGAGATGCAAGTGAATGGATTTGGTGGGCTTTTTTGCGTCTTTCCGACCCCGGTTATTTAGGAGATGACGAAGGTACCATACGTAGAGTAATCTCAACGTTTCTCACTGTAAGTGGCTACGTTTTATTTCTTGGGTCTTTGGTAGCCATTATGACCCAGTGGTTAAATCGTAAAATGCACGAATTGGAACAGGGATTAACTCCCGTTGCCATAAAAAATCATATCGTAATATTAGGATGGACCGACAGAACTTTGTCAATTGTGGTAGAACTATTCCAATCAGCCGGAAAATTAAAGCGATTTTTAGCTCGAATTGGAACATCTAAACTTCAGCTTGTAATCCTTGCAGAAAATTCATCGGCAAAACTTACACAAGAGCTAAAATCGGATAGAAACATAGGAAACCGGGCTGATGAAATTATTCTACGAACCGGAGATCCATTACAATCAGACCATCTTCTTCGGGTTGATTGTTATAACGCATCTGCAATTATTATTCCCAGTCACAAACAGGGACCTCAAAACTTTATTACCGCAGATGTTGAAACCATCAAAACACTTCTCTCGCTTAGCAGTAACCCTAAAGTCAAGGATCCATCACAGCTACCGTATGTAGTGGCAGAAATTCAGGATGAAAAGAAAATAAACATAGCGAGGCGATCTTATCCCGGACCAATGGAGGTTATTTCGGGTGACTCTATCATCAGCCGTCTTATCGCACAGAACATCCGACATATTGGTTTATCTGATGTTTACAAAGAGCTGTTATCAAGGGGGGTTAAGTCCGATTTGTACACCCGTGAGCATGAACAACTTACGGGAAAAAGCATATCAGAAATTGAGCCGTTATTTCCCAAAAGTATTATTTTAGGATTGGTAAGGCTTGAAAATTCTGTTTTTACTCCCATGTTAAATGTTGGCGATGATGTACTCATCAGAGAAAGTGATAGAATCGTTTTTCTTGCAAATTCACACGACGATACAAATCCGGTCAAACAGCCGGCGAAAAGTCCGGTTTTTGCAAGACAATTAGAACCTAGAATAAAGGTAGAAAAATCACCGGTTCTCAGTAAAAGTAAAAAGGTGTTGATATTTGGCTGGAATAACGAAATACCCGCATTAATAAACGAACTGGGTAGTTATGAGGATATTAAGTTCGATGTCACCTTAGTTTCAATGATGCCAGTAAAAGAGAGAGAGAAAAAAATTGATCACCATGGAGGCTTCGTTTCAAAAGTAAATTTAAGTCATGTTGATGCTGATTTTTTGGATGAGACGGAGTTAAGGGAGATAAAACCTCAGACATACGAACATATTATATTTATGAGTAGTGAATTACTTTCTGATGTTGAAGAGGCAGATGCCCGAACAATTGTGGGGAAAGTATTGCTTGATAAAATATTGGAAGAAGAGGGTAGTAGTCCTCAAATATTGCTTGAATTGGCTAATGCAGACAATAATAATCTCATAAAAAGCCATCGATCCGAAGTTATCATTAGTCCGGTTATATTAAGTCACCTTTTGGCACAGGTCGCTTTACGAAGGGAACTGCACACCATTTATACAGATCTTTTTACGGTGGGTGGAGCAGAAATTGAGTTCAGACTCTTATCTCATTACAATCTGCAACCTGGTGAATATTCCTTTTCTGTAATTGAAAATATTGCAACGAAACACGGTGAAACTGCCTTGGGAGTAAATAAAGGGTTTAAACGCGGTGATGGAAATAAAAAATTAATGCTTAATCCTCCTAAAAATCATACGCTTCGTATGACCGATGAAGATTGTTTAGTTGTATTGATGACTAATTAATCAGCTTTTAGGTTGTAATTTATCCGCGTTGTTGTTTCCATTGACAACAGTGTGAATTTTTACTGTTTTCCTATCAATCCAAAGAATACTCCCATAAATAGTGCAAAACCGGTCCATGCCATTACGTGGAGTAACCCTTCAAATCCGTGCAGAACCTGGTCCGTTTCGGAAAACATGAACCAGAAAACCATAATCACAGCAACGGTGAACGCGAGGGTGATGGCAAGGAATATACCAACCCGACCGAAAAGAGAAGCCCACTGAAACGGATCGGTTTTTACGAAGGTGATTTGTTTTTTAAGATCATAGAAAACATACATGTAGGTTCCGGCAACACCGAACAGAAAGGTTATCAAAACACCGCCCACATTGCCCATTTCCGCCAGTTCAGTCCAGGGATCACCAAAATCGAACATCAAAATGACGCCGACTATAAGCGCAACCCACACATTCGCATAGTGAGCAAAATACTCCCGGAAAGTTTTCCACTGAACAGAAATGAAATTTGATTCAGGTGAAATTTCCCGGTTGCATACCGAGGCATGGTTGAAATCGTAGCGGTTGTAGCACCACGTTTTAACTTCTCCGAGAAGCAGCTTTGCAGAATCTGTTCTGCGCAGCGGAGCAAGATCAGGCTCCCGTACCATTTGCAATACACGAGCCTCCTGTTTCAACTCCATGGCGGTTTGAACCATTTTTTCCCAGTGCGGGTGAAGCAGACTGAGCCACTTAGCTTTTTCGGTTTCTGAGAGTCTTTTCAGCGTGGATGGCTGGCAGGCCCACATCAAAAATTGATACCTTGTGTACCAGTTTCTTTGAGATCCGGAAATTCCGGTATTCAGTACATTTGAGGCAATTATTCCCAGCAGTTCCGACCGGATATCAGAAACAGAACTTTCAGTAGCCTTATCAAACAGGCGATTCCATGATTTTTGACTGTCCGCCGATTGTTCACTTATCAACTGTTGATAATATCCGGAGAGTGAATAGATCTGTTCTGCCCAATGGATCAAAAGCCCGTCGAGCTGCTTTTCGATACGGGATAAAAGCGCGGCCTCTTCACTTCCGAGAACAGGGCCAAGAATAGCCGCTATCTGATGGATGTCAGCTTTAAGGCGTTGTGTGGTTTCGCCGGCTTCATCCGCTCCGCTGAAATGTGCAGGGACAAGGCGTTTCCGGTTCAGCGCGAGCTGATTTTTCAGATCGAAAAGCTGACGATTTAATCCAGTGTGAAAAAGGTCGGTGTGTGCGGGAAACCCGGATTGTATAAGGGTTTTCACTCCGGGCTGAACGATATTCAGAAGATCGTGGAGGGTTGACGATGGAGAAAGTGATTCTGTTCCGGTTCCGTCAAGTTCGTGTTCGATTTTCCCAAGAGCCGTGAACAAATTACTTTCATCAGCGATTGATTGAAGCCGGCCTCGTATTTGGTGAATCGACTTCCAGAAGCGGCTCTCCTTAGTGATCTCTTCACTACCGGTGTCAGGCAGCTGATAGAGGTAGTGAACTTTTTCCCGAAAGTATGCGGTATTTCCCTTTGAGTCTGTATACGTCCGTTCGGTACTGAGTTCTTTAAGGTATCGGTAAAATTTCCGATTTGGTTCCCGAACGGATATAAGGTAGAGGTAGTGATCGAGATTAAAATCGGGATCCGCAGCAAGAAGAAGTCGTATCCTGTTTTCAAAAGCATCGGCTAAAACAGGAAGAAGTTGTGAGTCGTCCGAAGTTGGTAAAAGCTGAAGAAGCAGCGACTCATCGTAAATTTTGTGTATCAGTTTACTGTCACAAATTTGGGCCCTGGCGGTATGCTCAGCGTCAATCAGTCGCCGGAGGACGGCTGTGAGAACAAAGTGAATCTTGTCTTCTGATTGATCCGGCGCAGGTTTTTGATTGCCCCTCAGTGTGCTGATAATTTGTTTTAGCTCATCTGCAGGTAGCTGCTCGCAGTGCGTAGAGATATCCAGCAGCAAAAAGGCTTTAAGCACTCGCTCGCTAACAGATTGTAATTGCCAGCTTTCATCCCGGTGCAGGTTCTGAACAAGACTCAGAAAGGCCTGGCTCGATTCGTTGCTTCTAATGGATTGCAGCATCAGTTGAATCGCATTATTCTGGTTGATAATCCGGTTTTCCAACGTAATTTCAGGCATAATGCCGACGTTTCCTTCCCGTCCTGACCATTGGAAAAGCCGAATTCTGCAAAAAACGGCAAACTCTTGATCCATACCTTCGGGTAAAAGATCCTCCGGGTTGATGGAACTTCCTTCAAAGGCGGCTGCACCTGAGCGCAAAATTTCGTCAATTCGAAATAGTGCATACAGTTTATCACTGAATCCACTTTCTGTTCTATAAAGATCCAAAGCGCGACTAAGAGCATGAGTAAAAAACTCTTTTTTCTCCTGAATTTTTCCGCGGTAGGCTGCCAGCAGCATTCCCCATGTTCGAATTGTATTTCTGTCGCGCGCTCCGGAGCTGTGTGCAATATCTGGAAGTGCAGATATTGTGTCTCGCGCAATTTTTGTAGAATCGGCAGCTCCATGCTGTTCCAGAATAGCAAGCGCGAGCAAAATTACGCTAAAGTCCAGTGATGAGGGATTCACTTCCCCGGGATCGAACGGCTTTACAGGGTAGGCAATCCGGATCGTTCTGTTTCCAATCTCCAGCCCGGGCCCGTGGGCTCCATAATGTTCAGCAAAAGCGACCAGTAATCTGCGACGCGCACGCTGGCTATTCAGTACAATCGTTTTTTCAGGATCTACTTTCTTGAGGCTTACATAGTTGTTGATGTAGTTTTGAAACTCTTTTTCAGAATGGAGCCACTTGCCAACAATTCTGGCCGCGGTTTGATAAACAACCGGGTCGGAGGCTCTGAAAAAGAACAAGACAAAAGGGACGAGAGACGAATCCATCGATCCTGCAGCTAAAATGGCCTGAAGGCGCAGCCGAATCTCCTCACGGTTGGTTATCGTTTCCCAGTTGCCCCATGCTTTCTGGATCTCCGGATGATCGCAGAGCAGAAAGAGTTCTCTTTTTACATCGGGAACAGCGTGGCCGTTTTCAGCAGCTTTTGAAATTATTGCAATCAGGCTCGGCCCGGTAACAGGGCTTTGGTTAATGCATGTAGTTAAAAATGAATGAATATCTGCTTTCATAGGAACTCGGCGATGTGTGTAAGCTTCCGGCCGCTAATCCGGAAAATTAAAGTAGGTGATTATTTAGTTGAGGTCTTGTACTTTCATTAATAGATCTAAACATACGTAAACATTTTGCTTTCTAACTATCAATAAAAATATATGCCATGAATGTACGATTAAACAGAGCTTTGCTGTTGGTGTCATTACTATTTGGATTCTCCCTTACGGTTTGTGCACAAGAACAACCGGAATGGCATCCCGACCTGACCAACGACTGGACCCAGGTTGAGGACTCCGTCTATACAACGGCCCCGGGTGAGGCTCCATCTGATGCAGTGATTCTTTTTGACGGAAACGATTTGTCGGAATGGATAAGCGCACCGGGCTACTTCCCTGATATCCCAGGAGTGCAGGATTATCTGGAAGCACTTGAACAGGAGCACGACGAAGCTCCGTGGAGTATTGAAAACGGGGCAATAACGGTTGTGCCTGGATCGGGTAACATCATGACAAAGCAGAAGTTTGGTGATGTTCAGCTCCATTTAGAGTGGAGGACACCTGAGGAGATTGACGGTGACGGTCAGGGACGCGGCAACAGCGGTGTGTTTTTGATGGGGCTCTATGAGATTCAGGTGCTTGATTCCTGGCAAAATGAGACCTATAGTAATGGTCAGGCCGGCGCAATTTACAAACAGAAAGCCCCGATGGTGAACGCCAGCAGAGCTCCGGGGGAGTGGCAGTCGTACGATATTTTCTTTGAACGGCCTCATTTTGATGAAGATGGCTCGGTGATAAAGCCAGCGTATGTAACGGTGCTCCATAACGGTGTGCTCATCCATCATCGCCAAAAGCTGCAGGGGCCAACCGTCTATATCGGCCTGTCAGAGTATGTTGAACATCCGGATAAACTGCCGATCGGTCTTCAGGATCACGGTGACTACGTGAGCTTCCGGAATATTTGGGTGCGGGAGTTGTA